>JAQTVR010000114.1 GCA_028706995.1 Dehalococcoidales bacterium | reverse complement strand
TAAGAAGAAGCAACCTTATCCCGGCGATACAGCAGTTGCTTGTCTCACGTTTAAAAGCACATAATAAATTCCATCATTTTGCCTTTGTGAGGGTTAGATAGTACAATATATAGCGTGGTTAGCATCTTTCCTTCGCCGCTGGTAGAGGAACTGGATACCGGGCTATCGACAGTGACCCTCTTCGAGCTTTTTAGAAAAGAGCCGTTTTGTTTCTTTCTGGACAGCGGTATGGACCCACAGAAACTGGGACGATACTCCTTCATGGGAGGGAGCCCTTTTCTGATACTCAAGTCCCGCGGCGAAAACATAAGCATCATCAGGGACGGCGTTGAGTCTTTAGAACAGGGCAACCCCCTCGATACCCTGGGCAGGTGTCTAGAGACCTATCGTCTGGATTCTCACACTCTACCTTTTCCATTTGCCGGTGGTGCCGCAGGTTATATTAGCTACGATATCTGTCATTTCTTTGAAAAACTGCCTAAAAGAGCCGACGACGACCTCCAACTACCAGATTGCTACTTCGGCTTCTATGACTTGGTGCTAGTCTTCGATAACGTGCTTGGTAAGGCATCTATTGTTTCGACCGGTTTTCCCGAGCTTAATGAAAAGGGGAGGCTCAGCAGGGCTAGGGAGCGCCTTGAAGAGTTCAAAGGACGGCTGGTAAGTCTTCCTCGGGATCGAGAAGAGCCAGCACCAAAACCCGCTTCCCCCGGTGCAAAAATCAACCTCAGAAGTAACTTCACCCATGAGGCATATATTAAAGCCGTGGAAAGAGCACGGCAATATATCATAGACGGCGATATTTTTGAAGTGAATTTATCACAGCGGTTCGAGGCGGCAATACCCGTTACTCCTTGGGAGCTTTACCTCCGCCTGCGGCAGATAAATCCAGCGCCCTTCGCCGCTTACCTCGACTTCGATGAAGTTACCATCGTCAGCGCCTCACCGGAGAGATTTATCCGTTGCCAGGGGGATTGGGTGGAGACACGCCCTATAAAAGGCACCGCACCCCGCGGCAGGACCCCACGCGACGACCGGACTAAGGCAAGGGAGTTACTCAACAGTATCAAAGACCACGCGGAAAACATGATGATTGTCGACCTGGAGAGGAACGACCTAGGACGGGTCTGTCGTTTCGGCTCTGTCAAAGTCACTGAACTGGCAATCCTAGAGAAGTACCCCACCGTCTATCACCTGACATCTACCGTGGTGGGGCGGCTTAATGAAGGGAAAGGGCGCATCGCCCTTCTTAAAGCCACCTTGCCGGGAGGCTCTATAACCGGGGCACCAAAGGTACGCTCCATGGAGATAATAGACGAGCTGGAACCTACCAGACGGAGCATATACACAGGGAACATTGGCTATCTGGGCTTTGACGGCAATATGGACCTCAGCGTTGTCATCCGTACTTTCCTTATTAAAGAAAAACGGGTATACTTTCAAGCGGGCGGCGCTGTGGTCTATGATTCCCAGCCGGAAGCCGAGTACCAGGAGACACTTGATAAAATCCAGGCTCTTATCGATGCCCTCAATATGTGAAGGTAGCTATGATAGTTGTTATCGACAACTATGACTCCTTTGCCTATAACCTTTACCAGTACCTCGGTGAACTGGGCTTGGAACCTGCTGTTTATCGCAATGATAAAATAACCCTGGCGGATATTGAGGCACTACGCCCATCCCACATCGTAATCTCGCCGGGACCCTGTACCCCTCTTGAAGCAGGCATCTCTAGCGATGTCATCAGACGTTTCAGCGGCAAGGTACCTATTCTAGGGGTCTGTCTAGGACACCAGTGCATCGGTCATGTCTACGGTGGCAAGATCATCCATGCTCCTGTGCCCACTCACGGTAAGACTTCCCTTATCTACCATGACGGACGGACTATATATAAGAAACTGCGGAACCCGTTCGAGGGCGGCCGCTACCATTCACTTATGGTAACATGGGATAAGCCTCCGTCTGGGATTGAGGCGACCGCACATACTTCAGACGGCGTAATAATGGGCATCCGCCATAAAAAGTACGTGGTTGAAGGAGTCCAGTTCCACCCCGAGTCTATTATGACCGACGTCGGTCAGTCCGTGCTCAGCAATTTTCTGCAGTACACTAGCCCGCTCTGGCCTGAGGAGTGAGTTATGGAAGAAATCGTTTATCTTAATGGTGCCATGATACCCCGAAATGAAGCGAAAATCCCTGCTATGGATTATAGCTTTCTCTTTGGGTATGGACTCTTTGAAACAATGCGCGCTTACAACGGCGTTGTATTCAGGTTGGACAGCCATATCGCACGTCTGGCAAAGTCAGCACTAGGACTTGGGATAGCAGTTGATACCAACCTGTTGAAGAATGCAGTCACGGATACCATAAAAATGAATGAACTAATAGATGCCCGCGTACGACTTACTGTTTCTGTCGGCGAGGGAAGTCCGGTGCCCGACCTGCGCACCTGTCAGAGACCTATAGTTTTAGTGGTGGCGACGAAGTACTGTCTATATCCTCAAGAAATCTACGAACGAGGCTTCAGCATGATTATCTCTACCATTCGCCGGAATAGCCAATCGCCGGTGAGCGGAATGAAAACTACCAACTACATGGAAAGTCTTCTCGCCCGCCAGGAGGCAAAAAATGCCGGAGTTGACGATGCACTATTTCTTAACGAAAAAGGGCACATTGCTGAAAACAGTGCCAGCAATATCTTCCTGATAAGTGAAAATGCAATTATGACACCACGACGAGAAAGCGGCATCCTACCCGGCATAACCAGAGATGTTATCCTAGAAATGACACCCCAGTTGAGTATTACAATCTTTGAGGCTGACATCCGGCCCGAAGAAATAGTGGAGGCTGAGGAAGCCTTCCTCACGAATTCTATTCTAGAAATAATGCCCATCACGAACCTTGGTGGAAAAGCAATCGGTGACGGGATACCAGGCCCCATTACCCGGCAATTAATGACTGCTTACAAGAAACTGGTGATCAGAGAGACTCGCCAATAGCTTAAGTCCTGACGATAGCATGCAATATACTACAAACACGCACCATCTGCTTGATATCATGGTCGCTTACTATATCAGCGCCATTGGCGACGCTGATGGCTATTGTAATGCCTTCAACTCTCTCACTAACGGGGCAGGTTTTATACCATTTTTATAAGGGACTTCCATGACGTCCCGATAAGTAGGTCTACCCATCTCAGCTGCTTCAAACGGCGGACTATTTCGAAGTCCTGTTGCCAGGTTTGGCCGAAGCCAATGCCGGGGTTGACAATACTCGACCTCAGTTGATGATGCCCATAACATACGTTCATTCCCCCTAGTGAAACTCAGTGTTTCCACATCTGGTGATGCCTTTTTGAATCGTTGATGTATTTCTTTAATTGAGTTGCTTTTTTAAACCAAATTTAATCCATCAGGTAAGCCGCTAAAACATTTTAGCAACGCAGGCGCAATACACGCAAATGGTAGGCATAACTGGGTTGGAATATCCTAAAACGATATGGAGCCGTTTGCTATTACAAGCAACCAGGTAATATAACTACAGATTTACGAGTGAGAATCTTTGGTTGGAAGACAGAACTCAATAATTTGATGCTAACTTTAGGTAATTATGTTACCTTTATGGTGGGCGGTAATGGATTTGAACCAATGACCTCTGCGATGTCAACGCAGCGCTCTAACCAACTGAGCTAACCGCCCAAAGAGGATAAGTAATTTTACTAATAATAGCTGTTTTATTCAATAAGACTATGGTATATAGTTATCGGCATAGTTCGTCTTAGGAGTGACCATCCTGGTTATTCCTGCTGCCAATATAACCTTTATAACATCCCCGATAATGAAAGGAACAACACCCATCGCCAGCAAAGCAGAAATGCTGACTGCCGTTCCGGTAACCATGTTCAACCATAACCCAAGCCAGATAACCCCGGGTACATAAACCAGGACCATACTGGCAAAAATCATCAGCCCCAGCATGCTAAAGAAATACCGTGACTTTATATATTTATCGGTAAAATACCCCAGGAAAAGGGCAGCCAATATAAAGCCGATAAAATAACCACCGGTAACACCCAAACCGCTTGTCCAGCCATTGAACCAGGGAATCCCTGCAACGCCGAGTATAGCATAGATGGCCATGCTGGCCCCGCCCCAGCGTCTGCCCAGTAGAACACCTGCCAGGAGAACCGCCAGCGTTTGCCCCGTAATGGGAACAGGACTTAATTCAGTTAATATCCTGACCTGCGCAAGGAGTCCCGTTAATCCTGCCATACCAAAAGCCATAATCAGCTTCCGGGGAATACTGAGATTATAACGCCATTTAAAAACATTATATCTTGTTCTTTCTATTGCCGAGGTTATCTGCATAAGTAGCCTCCAGGAATGTTATGTTGTTTAAATACCAGGTTTCTTGACACCAATGAGGGAG
>JAQTVR010000113.1 GCA_028706995.1 Dehalococcoidales bacterium | reverse complement strand
TGGCGTCTGCCAGAATATTGCTAACGGCAGCTATTATGCCCACCCTGTCTTTGCCTATTACGGTAATAATACCACGCATTTTCTTACTCCCTGTTTTACTCTTTAAGATATGCTATTAAACATAGAATATTCGGTAAGGGCTGTCAACTGTATATTCTTAATTAAAATATATTGATAACAGAATATTTTACCGTAATAAGGTTTAATCCTCCGGTGGTGGGTATCGCAGGTGTTTATTTAACCGTTAAGCCTCAGTGCCCGGGTGCTTAAGCGGCTGACAACTCGACTGACCACCAGGGCAAAGACAATAACAATAATAACAAGTATTGTTAGATTCGTTATGATAGAACCGAGACCCAAACCGTTAACGGACAGGTCGATCACCGGTTTAATAACGTAGAAAGTCGGAAAGATATAACCGATCCATTGCGGCATCTGCGGGAACATATAGACGACTGCCGGCCCGAATAGCAATAATCCGCCGAATTTCCAGAAGGCGAACAGGGTATTCATGTCCTTGATATAGGCGCCGGCTAAAAGACCGAATTCGGTGGCCATTACAGCGCCCAGCGCCATAATCAGCACTATGGACAGGAACGATGAATTGAGCTGCCCGCTGATTATCAGCGTAAGTATTCCCATAAATAAGGCCAGTATGGCCCCGACCGTACCCTTGGCGGTGAATATCTCGCCTATGCTGGCCGGGCTGACGTTCAACGCTTCCAGCGTATGTCTGTTCTTTTCGTTTATCAGAGAAGATGCGGGTATCATCATGCCGCCGAAGAAGATAGCCATGAGTACGACCAGCGGTAATAGCCTATCGCTCCACGGCATAATAGATTCATCTCCCAGGGCTACTGTTTCAATATTCACCGGTAATTCGGCACCGCTTAACTCGTATATTGTATCTGTCAATACCGTGCCTATTATGACCAGATTCTTGGATGGTATCTCGCCCCAGACATAAGCCTGCATATTTACAGTCCCTGATGAAATAATATCATTGAAATCAGCCGGGATTACAATCCCCATGTCGACCGAGCCATTTTCTACAGCCGACATCAGATTAGCCTCGTTAGTGTATATCTTCAGGTTTATACTCTCAGATGATTCCAGCATTGCGATAAGTTGCGAATCTCCAGTATCATATATTCCCAAGGCTGCCCTTTCGCTGAAAATATTGCCAAACGCCAGGTTAACGAAAAGCGCCAGTAAAACAGGCATGACTATCGACATTACCAGGACGACATCCTTGGGTCCGTGAAATATTTCGTTTTTAATCAGTATCCAGATGCGCTTCAGGTTCATTGGTATCGCCTCCTGAGTGTTACCATCCCTGCATAGATAATAAGAGCGGTAAAACCGGCAAGTATAGCCAGATTAGCGCTGACATCAACCCATCCGGCGCTGTAATTGACGACCCGGTTTACGGTATCGGTCAGGTAATATGACGGAATTACCTTCGCCCAACCGGAAAGAAGTCCGGGTATGGTTGCGCCGAATCCAGGAATGGCAAAAATAATTAAAATCAGCATACCCCATCCGGTAACGGACATTACATCACGGGTCACCGAAGACAGCAGGAAACCGATGCCGACCACCATTATGCTACCAAGAATTAACGCGGTCAAAACGATGAGGGGTTGATGTGCAAACCCACCGACCAGTAACATAAAAAGAATTGACTGGATCAGCGCCAGACCTACCCCCAGTACTCCTTTAGCTATAAACAGGTCGGATATACGCATCGGCGTAACGAATAGCGCCCTGGCCGTGCCCTGTTCGATTTCCACGCTTATCAGGCTTGCCAGTGTCAGTATTTCCGTAAGCAGGATAAAGATGACCAGCAGCGGGCGCATCCTGTCCCTTAGATTTATCTGGTTGCCGGTCATATCCGCACCGAGTATTTCCTGTGTGATATCGAAATTAATCGATTGACCGGTTTGAGCATACGAAAGTTCCTTAACAAGGGCTACGATAGCATCTAAGACCTCTGTTGAAGCGGCGGAGGGATAGTAAATGGTAATGTCAGGTTTATTTCCGGCTGCCCAGATATCCAGAATATCCGTCGGCAGGGAAATACCTGCTATATAATCGCCATCCAGCACAGTCTGTGTCATCGATTCCTCATCTTCAAAGTACCCTATATTAATTCCTTGCTGGCCGGATAATGCGGCAAAGGCCTCCGGGACTTCTTCGGCATACATTGCTATGCTCAGTTCTTCATCGACTTCGGAAGGCAGCAAGAAATAGATGCCTATATAGAATACGATTCCCACAACGGTTATCAGCATATAAAAGCGGTTATTCATGAATAGGGAGATATCCTTTTTAAGCAAGGCTTTTATGATCCGGGAGTTCATTCGCTTAGCCTCCGGCCGGTAACCTTAATAAATATATCCTCAAGAGTTGCTTCCTCGCTATGGATTGTAATTACTTTTTCCTTACTGAAGAGGTTTTCAACCGCACCGGCAGTATCGGCAGAATCCATGCGGATTTCCTTTTTTTCGATTTTGCCACTTGTAGAGGCTACTTCGGCAATTAAAGAACGCTTGCCGTATTGCTGTTTCAGGTTCCTCGGAGCATCGAGGGCAGCTAATCTGCCCTGATTTATAAAAGCCACACGGTCACACAGCTTATCCGCCTCCCACATATCATGTGTGGTCAGGAATATAGTAGCACCGCGTTCCCTCTCCTCCAGGATAATATTGTCTATAGCTTCGGAGGATACCGGGTCAAGACCTGCAGTCGGTTCATCTAAAAAGATAATCTGCGGCCTATTAACCAGCGAACGTGCCACCATCAGTCGTTGTTTCATGCCTTTAGAATAATTGGCGACCCTGTCTTTTTCTCTTCCAGCCAGTCCAACTCTCTTCAATAATGCAAATCCATTGAAATCATTTACACTGAACAGCTCGGCAAAGAGTTTAAGGTTATCAATGGCGCTCATTTGTTCATACAGGTTGGGTTGCTCGAAGCAGACTCCTATTTGAGCTTTAACTTTCGGGGTGTCCTTTACCACGTCATACCCCAGCAAAATTGCTTTTCCCTCATGAGGATGAAGTTGTCCGGTAAGCATCTTTACTGCAGTGGTCTTACCGGCGCCGTTAGGTCCTAAGAATCCCAGTATTTCCCCGGCTTCGACTTCGAAATCGATATGGTCCACTGCTACAAGCTCACCATAGCGATAGGTCAAATTCTCGACGATAATAGATTTATTCAAAGTACTTTAATTACCCCCCTTCTTAAAAAGGTCGATATCCTTCTTTAAAAAACCATAGAACATAATATGCGTTAATTGTTCGATAAGCCCGATCTTATCCGTGAAATTTTTCAGGATATCCTGCCTGACTTCGAAACCAGCCTTTAATACATCCAGGTAAATGAGTAATGCCTCATCGTTTAACGATGCATCTATATACCCTTCTTTCTTGCCGTCCTCCAATATTCTCAGCCATAATGGACGTATCTCGCTCTCGTAAATTTCATTTATTAACGGGGCGAGGGTTTCGTCCTGTGTTATTATCTTTTCGATTATCTCGTTATTTAAGTTGGCTGCCATATTCATTTTTCCACTAATAATTCCGATCATCTTTTGTGGAAATGGCATATCGGAGAAGACCAAACTGCGATTTAAGTCCATGTTCTCTTTTATTAATACCTTGATTACTTCGCTGATTAGCTTTTCGCGGGTGCCGAAATTATTATAAATAGTAGTAGGGGACACCTTCGCTTCGCGGGCGATAGCTTCCAGGCTTACTTTTTTAATATCATGGGTATTGCGGAACAAGGACAATGCCGCATCCAGGATTCTCTGTTGTTTGTCCGGTTTCTCTTTAATTCCCATTGTAGTAAAGAAGTATAATACTGCAATACTTCAATTGTCAAGATATAAATGATTTTGGTTCTTATTAATCGTGGTTGGTGACAGTTTCCGCTCTTTTATCCTTCGACAGGGTGAGCGGAAAGAAGATTATGGAAGCCGCTCATGGGGAGCCTGTCGAACCATAGAGGCGGTGATTAGTTAAAAAGTATCATAAGAACCAAGATTGATTAGCAAGATACTTTTGGCTAAGTATTACCGCAAATACTATCGGAGTATTGGTTTGTTGCTAAGTAAGTTATGTTTTTGATAAACTATATCTGTGTTTGGGCCGTTAGCTCAGTTGGTAGAGCACCTGACTTTTAATCAGGGTGTCCAGGGTTCGAGACCCTGACGGCCTACATCGTAAATCCTCATTTTTTGATAACATTTTGATAACGGATTGGTCAGAGTTTTTCATTTTATCTGTTTCAAAGATATCATCGAACTTATCGGCAGCCTCTTCTTGAAGCCCTGTTAATACGTGGCTATATTGACCTTCCCCCGGGATTAATATCACCCTCGCTTAGAATCCAGCGGTTATTTCAGCATACTCCTTTGGTGTACTCCCTTTCAAGGAACTGTGCGGCCTTACTTCGTTATAATCCCTGCGCCATTCTT
>JAQTVR010000112.1 GCA_028706995.1 Dehalococcoidales bacterium | reverse complement strand
TACTAATGATGTTTTCAGTCGTCATCGCTCTACCTACTCTAAAAAGTTTTTAAGTGAAACCGCTTTTTTCAAAGAGCATCCCGCTGTAAGTATTACCGGTTTATACCATAAGAACGATTTATTTTTTCAAATGTTATCACACCCTTTAGGGGCGGTCAATAGTTTTTACGTAAATAGTATACACAAATTTGGATCTAATATGATAGAATGTAAACTGATTGTTAATCCGTTAAGAGGATGCCGTTTAAATCACTGGGGAACTCTCACTTACAAAGGCAGATTTGTCATAATGGATTTTGATAGAGATATCATTAAGAGAAGAAATCTTACTACGCTTGAAAAGAGATTAATGAGACGCGGCATTGAAGACCTGAGTAATCAGGAAATAATAGAATTATTAATCTGCCGCAACCTCGACAAAGACAAAAGAGATTGTCGGAATGTTGTTGCCGAAATCGCTAACAAATATAAGAGTCTCAGGGAATTTGTTAGCGCTCCTATCGAAGAACTCAGGCAAATCCCCGACCTGACTGACCAGTGTATTCTTTCAATTAAAATAATGTTGGAAATCTCCGCAAAATTTCTAAGGGAAGAAATCATTCAAAAACCCGTTTATACTTCCTCGCAACAAATCTTCGATTATCTTTATCATTCTATGCGGGATTTAAAAAAAGAAGTATTCAGGATTGTTTACCTTAATAAACATAACCAGATTATCGATACCGAAGTATTATTCCAGGGGACACTGGATGAGATTCATATCTATCCACGCGAAATTGAAGAAAGTGCCTTCAAACACAAAGCTAGCGGCCTTATTTTTGTACATAATCATCCTTCGGGAAACCCGAACCCCAGCCGTAATGACGAAAAAATAACAAGGGACTTAGTTTTCATCGGCAAGGTGCTTCAAATCAGTGTATTAGACCATTTAATAATCGGGGATAATAAATATTTCAGTTTCAGCGAGGACGGTTTGATTAGTAAATACGAAGATGATTTTTTTAATTTAAAGTTAAAAATGGATTTCGGAAAAATAAGATAGATATACATCAAATAATAAATATATTTAAATATTCTCGAAAACATTTTGATTAGAGTATAAATACTGGTTATTTTTTTTTGCGAGTTGAAGATATAAAAAACAATGGAAGAAAATCAGCAGGGACACCGAAAAAGGCTGCGGGAAAAGTTCGCTGAATCAGGGCTGGCCGGTTTTCACGATTATGAAATCGTCGAACTGCTGTTAACGCTGGGATCACCCCGCAAAGACTGCAAGCAGCAGGCTAAGGAGGCGATCAGTAAATTCAAGACGTTAAGAGGCGTATTGGAAGCTTCCCCTCCGGAGTTGCAGCAGATAAAAGGAATCGGTATCCATAACTCATTCGGCATCAAGCTGGTTCAGGAAGTCGCCCGGAAATATCTGAAAGAAAAAATTATAGATAAGCCCGTTTGTAGTTCCTCGCAGGAGATTTACGATTACCTGTATCATTCGATGCGTGATCTTAAAAAAGAGGTCTTTAAGGTAATTTATCTGAACAGCCAGAACCTGGTGATCGAAACCGAAGACCTGTTCCGTGGAACGGTTGACAGCAGTGTCGTCCACATCCGCGAGGTAATCGAAGCTGCTATCAGGTATAATGCCGTTTCGCTGATCTTTGTTCATAACCATCCATCCGGGAATCCTTCGCCCAGCCAGAGCGATAAGGATTTAACCCGTGACCTGGTTATGGCTTCCTCACTGCTAGGTTTGAAAGTACTGGACCATATCGTTATTGGCGACAATAAATTCTATAGCTTTGCCGGGGAAGGGTTAATAGAGCAATTCGAGTTGGATAGACCGGATTTGAAAATGAAAAGAGTCTCAGAATCCTAACCAGCGACGCATGATCACTTCTATAAAAAGTCTTTACTGTCAATATAGATCAGATACCCCCTCGATGCTGAGTAGTTTTCTTTTGACTTCCAGCCCGCCGCTATAACCTGTGGGGTTGCCATTGCCGCCGATTACCCTGTGACAGGGAACAATGATCGGCAGCGGGTTTTTCCCCAGGGCAAGACCTACCGCCCGGGAAGCCCGGGGTCTATTTATCTTATTAGCCACCCATGAATAACTCCTGGTTTCTCCGTAAGGAATGAGCCTTGCGGTCTGCCATACGTCTCTTTGAAAATAGGTAGCCTCAGAAAGATCCAGTTCGTCTGAAAAGGACACATTGTGACTGTTGAAGTAATCCTTAAAGCGCTTTTCTAACCTCTCAAACCTGCCGGGTGCAAATGTGGCACTCTCCGGGGTTATATCCAGTGAATCGATAGCCTTTTGCTCTGAATTATAGAATAAACTACTTCTTAACAGTCCCGTGCCGGTTGCAAACACTGCAATCCAACCTGCGGCGGTGCAAAAAGTATGATAATATAATAATTCCATATTTTACTCCCGTTATCGGGTCTATTTTAGCCTACAACGCCTCTGGCAAGGGTGTCATCCAATTAGTTAAAGCGCTATTTAACGTAATCTCTGGCCAGTGTAAGCCCCCATACCGAACCGGCTCCCGCCTTTTTTAGAGCAGATGCACAGGCATTTAAGGTGGCTCCGGAAGTCGCTACATCATCTATCAGTAATATTTTTTTATTTTCCAGCACGTTATTACCACAGGTAAAGGCATCGTCCAGGTTGCTTCGCCTTTCGGTCAAGGAAGGCGACTGAGCCTGGGAATTGGTATATTTGAGACGCATTAGGCTGTCAGTTTTCACAGGAATCCCCACTAGTTTGCTCATCTCTTTTGCCAGCAATTCTGATTGATTATAACCACGTTCTCTCAGTCTTTTACGATGCAGTGGAACAGGTATCATTAAATCGGCAGGTACAGGGTTGACATAAAAATAATCCGCCAGCAGTTTTGAAAGAGGGGTGGCAATAGCTCTCAGATTCCTGTATTTCAATTGATGGACGGCTGAACGCATCAATGCTTCGAAGCGGAACGGTGATCGTATTCCATCTGTTTCGAGCTTAAATCCCGGACAACTTGTACAGGGTATGTCAATGGGTTTGGTAACACCGCAAACAGGGCAAACCGGTGGTAAAATCGAGGGCAGACGACTCTGGCAAGAGAAGCATATAAAACTGCCCTCTTTGCCGCAGCCGATACACCGGCAAGGGAATAACAAATCCACTGCTGTCTTTTTTAATATAGAAAGGCCGGACAGCATTCACATCCCCTGTATCTTATATTTTAATTTTAAATATCTGGTTATTTTATTGACTCTGCCGGGAACGACCATTGACTCCGCTCATTATAGGTTCATTTATGTAAATATCCCCATTCCTTATCTTCAAGTTATAGCCGCAATCCGGGTTTGTACAAACCCAGGCCTTGTATAGAATAGATGAGCCCTGACTGCCGAAATCTGAAAGGGGTACCAGGTCTCCAACATTGCACTTCTGACATTTAGGTATATTTACTTGTTCCACGAAAACCACCTCCCGGCCAAAAATATTGGTAAGAGTATACACCAGTGATTATTTATTGACAAGACGAATAAGCCAGCCTTCCTATAGTTTTTTGTCGAATTCAACCAGGCTCAGCCTTGTATATATAGCGCCTTCCCTGGTTAACTGGCTCTTCATCAGACTTAAAGCGCTGGCTCTTATGTCATAGTTTATATCAGCGTGGCTTTTGGTTATAAATTCACCGAAATATCGGCGTTCATCCGGAAGAACCTCATCTCCCAGCCGAGCTAGTGTCAGGTGCGGGGTGAAGCCGTGCTTTTCAGCCGGGAAGCCAATTTTAGCCAGATTATCTTCGAGTTGCCGGCAAAGCCTGTTGAGTGACTCCAGGTCTCCGCCGAGTCCTACCCAGACTACCTGCGCACGCTCCGGACTCGGGAAAACTCCCAGTTGCTGTACACGCAGGTCAAAGTGTTGAATACCCTGGACAGCTTCTGTCATAACCTGTCTAATGCTGCTTATCATGGAAGGTTCGACATCTCCCAGGAACTTCAATGTCAAATGAATGCTCTCCGGAGAAACCCATTTTACCCTAGGCTTGTCGACTTTTAGTTTTTCCTGTAACCTTCCAAGCTCCAGTTTCAAGTCACCCGGAAGTTCTATTGCTATGAAGGTTCTTATCTTTTCCATGATCACTTAATGCCCAGTAATCTGCGGGCATTTTCCCCCAGTATTTTAATTTTGGCTTCGTCTGATAGTCTCCGTATCTTTATCTCTTTGATCATGCGGGATTGTTCAAGCAACGGGTAATCGCTGCCGAACAGTATATTGTTCTCACCGATAAGGCCGGCTATCTGCTCATAAATTCTCGGATTTAATAAGAAAGCCGCCGCCGCGGTGTCGAAATAAACATTTTTGAGGGCTATTTCTCCCTCCGGCATCAGGGTATAGAATGGCAAACCTCCCCCCCAGTGCGCACAGACTATTGTCAGCTCAGGATAGCTTGTGATGAAGGGATAAAGAACTTCTGGAGAGACTCTCCCCTTGCCGGGATACT
>JAQTVR010000111.1 GCA_028706995.1 Dehalococcoidales bacterium | reverse complement strand
GGCAGTTACAGGATTTTGGCTATACTATTATTTTGCGGCATCGGTTGTTTCATCGGATTCGAATTATTTATTGAGGTTAACCCAGGCGCAGACGGCGGCTTTCATCGGTGTCCAATTGGTCGAGTTAGGGTATTTAGCTACCGCAAGGTCAATGCATGCTTCAGCGTTTACTTTTAGTCCATTTTCAAATAAATGGCTGCTTGCGGGGGTAGGGATGACGTTGGCTACTATTTTTCTAATAGTCTACACGCCGTTTGGAAACACTCTATTTAAAACAGCCCCCTTTCCTAGTCAGTGGTGGGCGGTTATAATATTGGCTTTGTTTCCCGGATTTATAGTAACAGAAATCGAGAAACTCATAGAGCGGAGAAATGCTATTAGTTAAATATCTAGTACGTTAAGCAGATCTTTTAATATTAGTGGTGCTATATGTTTGAAAAAATTAATGAAAAAATTAATAAGATGACGGTTTTGGACATAGGGCTGGTCAAGTGGTCAGTCTTCTTTTTTGCGATTATTATAGTTAAGCTTTTCCCTCAGTTATTGAATATCAGCCACCCTGTTCTGATCGTGCTTGTGTTAGCCTGCGGCTCAAAACCACTCTACAAATTTTGGATAAAGAAATAGCTCAGCAGTATTAACGATATATTAATGCATAAAAAGGATCCAGTGCCATGAAAAAGAAAATTCTAATTGTCGATACTGAGGCATATATGCGCCGTTTTACAAAAAGCATATTAGAACGCTTTGACTATGAAATTATATTAGTAGCTAGTGCTGAAGAGGCGATAACTTATTTAGAGAAAAATGTTCCGGATTTAATATTGTCGAAGTTTGTTTTACCCAACATGTTTGGAGACGAGTTCTGCAAATTGGTAAAATCCAACGATAAACTAAAGCATATTCCGTTTATCTTATACAGTCCAATAGTCGATAATATTTTTGAAGTAGCTAAGCGAGTTGGCGCAGATGATAGTATGAAACAACCTATTGCACCAGAGAAATTATTGGCTAAGATAAAAAATCTTATTGGATGATCATGGCAACAGGCCTGCAGCAGATGGCAAAAAGATCGCTTGCAGTGGTAGTTATCCTCGGATGCCTCACCATATTACTCGCAACCGCAGCACAGCAAATATCTCTTACCGATCAAGAGGCTGAGTGGATAGGGAATAAAATATTCTGTAACGAATGCGGCGGAAAAGATAAGTGTCTCATTACCTGGAATGAAGGAGAAGATTTCATATCTCTCGGTATAGGGCACTGTATATGGTATCCGGAAGGCAAGGAAGGGCCTTTCGATGAAAGCTTCCCTAAGCTATTAAAGTTTATTAAAGAAAATGGCAGGGAGCTGCCGGGGTGGCTGAAAAATTCGGCAGAACCGCACTGCCCCTGGCAGTCTAAGGACGAGTATCTTCAGGATATCAATAGCCCTAAAGTTACTGATTTTCGGAATTTCCTCAAAGAGACCAAGGATTTGCAGCTACTGTTTATCGTAAACCGCCTGCAAGCTGCCCTGCCCAAGATCCTGCAAGCCGCTCCGGAGGCGGACCGGCCGCGAATAGAGCGGCAGTTTTATCGTATGGCATCCACTTCGGCGGGAATATATGCCCTCGTGGATTACGTCAATTTTAGCGGCGAAGGCGTATTGGCCACGGTGCGTTATAACGGACGGGGATGGGGGCTTCTTCAGGTGTTGGGCCGGCTGGGCGGGGCCGAAGGCAGCGAGCAGGCTATCTGCGAATTTGTTTGGGCAGCTGAAGATATCCTGACCGAGCGCGTCAATAACTCTCCCCCGGGGAGAAATGAACAAAAATGGCTGTGCGGCTGGAAGAAACGGCTTAACACATACATTCAGGCTATGGCCGAGAGTCCGGCGCAGTAACGCGTAATCTCCGGTTGACCCACCCATCCCAGGGTGGTATTATTTATTGATAAATCACGACGGTGTGGTAGTAGAATAAATAATAGTATTATGCAATCCCAAAAAGATTGCGCAATGAACTCCATATTGACTTGACGGTAAATCGCAGGAGAGAGGCAATGACTACCGCTGTTCCGATCATACAGAACCAACACCGGGAAGCCGTATCCAAGCAGATACGCAATGACGCGGCCTTAACTAAAGAATTTCTGGTGATGAACGCCTTGGCTGCTATAATGGCCAGTTACGGTCTATTCGCCAATAGCCCTGCCGTTGTCATCAGTGCCATGATCGTCGCGACGCTCCTGTGGCCGATCGCGGGGGTCGCGCTGGCCTTGGTCGACATCGACATGAAGCTTCTTCTGAAGAGCCTGGCCACGCTAGCAGCAGGTACCGTCGCGGTCATATTTACCTCGTTTATTATAGGTACTATCCACAAAGATATCCCTATTACTCAAGAGATCCTGGCACGTACCGCTCCCAACTTCCTGGATCTGATGATCGCGCTGGCAGGCGGAGCGGCTCTTGCCTATGCTACTATCTCTCCCCGTCTGAGCGTTGCTTTGGTGGGCGTTGCCATCGCGACGGCTTTGGTCCCACCGCTCTGCGCAGCCGGCATTCTCTTTGCGCGCGGCGATGTCCCTTTAGCGCTCGGTGCCCTTTTGTTATTTATTACCAATATGGTAGCCATCAAGTTTGCCGCCTCCGCCGTCCTGTGGCTCATCGGTTTTCGGCGGATCACCCGGACAAAGGGGATGTCCCTGTTGATATTCGCAAGGGGACATTTGATCGGCATCGTGATCCTGGTAGTACTGGCAGTAGTGCTTTCAGCGACCCTTCGCCAGGTTGTTACCAAGCGGCTCTATGAGTCATCAACGCGAGCTATACTCCAGAAGGAGATAGAGTCTTCTTTGGGGAGCCAATTGGCGGTAGTGCAATTCGAAAAGACAACATCGGGAAAGAATATTATCAGAGCCGTAGTGCGTGGCCCTGAGCCACCATCCGCGGCACAGGTCGCTGCATTGGAAGATAAATTACCCGTTCGGTCTGATGGCAAAAAAGAGGAATTGCGGATACGCTTTGTGCATACGACCATCATTAATAGACACGGCCCGATATTCGATAATGCTAAGTATGGAACACCTGATTAGCACGGCGATAGTCGTGAAAAGGAGGTTGTTATGGTTGAGATCCTTTCGGGAAGTCAGGGTAATGTTGTGGGTCTTAAAGTTTCCGGCAAGCTTACGGATAAAGAATATAAGGAAATACTGATCCCAAAACTGGAAGCTGTCGTAAAGACGGAAGGCAAGATACGTTTTCTGTGTTATATGGACAAAGACTTTAAGGGCTGGGAAATGAGCGCTGCATGGGATGACCTTACATTCTGGTTAAAGCACAAAAATGATTTTAGTAAGTTAGCAGTGGTTGGCGGCACAAAATGGATAGAGGTGGGGACAAAGCTCAGCGCGCATATAATGGGAGGACAGGTAAAGGTTTTCCCGGCTGAGGAATTGCAGAAAGCCTGGGAATGGATTAAGGCATGAAAGGACAACGATCTATTGTTCCATGGTGTCCAGTTTGTGCCCATTCTGTGCCCAAACAAAGCGAAACTCTACACTACTGTACAGAACTAATAGAACTAATGGAATGCTGTAAGTGGTTGACATGAAAGTAGTAATGTTGTAAGCTATTATCCGACGGAGGGTTACGGATTTAGGCTCATTTGACTCCCTATCTCTCCGCTAGTTTATTTTCAAGAGACTCTTGGCTTAATTAACCAGAGAGTGTTATTTTTATGGCACGCCCCAAAAATTCCTTCCTGAAATCCTATGGCTTCTCCATCACTCTCATTGTCGCGATCGTTATCGGCTCGATTATCGGATCGATCTTAAAAGAGCGCGCGGCAGTCCTTAAGCCCTTAGGTGATATTTTCCTTAATCTGCTGTTTACGATCGTTGTGCCTCTGGTATTTTTTTCCATTTCCGCGACCATTGCCAGGATGTCGGACATGAGACGGCTGGGAAAGATCATCGGCTGGATGGCCGTGGTCTTTATCGTCACCGGGATCATAGCGGCGGTCGTCATGGTTGTCGGCGTGAAACTCTATCCGCCTACCGACGGGGTGCATATTGCCATGAACCATGCTGTCGATATGGACAAAGTGGACGTCGGCCAGCAGCTCGTGCGGACTTTGACCGTGCCGGATTTCCGGGATCTCTTTTCAAAGAATAATATGTTCGCCCTTATTCTCTTCTCTTTGCTGATCGGCCTGGCGACATCCATCGTGGGTGAGCCGGCCAAGCCATTCGCGAAGATCCTTTCAGCCGGGAACGAAGTCATGAGTAAGGCCATCGGTTACGTCATGCTCTACGCGCCGATCGGTCTCGGCGCTTATTTTGCGTATCTTGTCGGAGTGTTCGGCCCGCAACTATTCGGTTCTTACGTGCGCGCATCGCTCCTTTACTATCCTCTTGCCATCGCGTATTTCTTCATCTTCTTTACCTTATATGTTTGGCTGGCGGCGGGGACAAAGGGGGTCAGGACCTTTTGGCCGAATATCCTGCCGGCAGCGGTCACCGCGTGGGGCACGGGAAGCGGCCTGGCAACACTGCCGGTCAATCTGGAGGCCGCAAAAAGGATCGGCCTGCCCGAAGACGTCAGGG
>JAQTVR010000110.1 GCA_028706995.1 Dehalococcoidales bacterium | reverse complement strand
AGCTCGAAAGAAGAACGAGTGCGTGTGCTGGCTTCATAGAACAGTGTCACCACTGTTTTACCGCGCAGCGTGGGAACCTTTTTAATCGGGCGGGAAAGGATCTCGTGCATGGCATCGGTTGTCTGTATGACAAGATCAATTTCGGATGATGTAAAGTCGTCGAGGTCGAGAATGTGTTTATGCAACCATAAGGGTTTCTGCGATAGTGCGGTATTATTATCGTCAGGTGCTATTATTTTTGCCTGCCTAACTGCTTCCATAACTATCCTCCACTCTCTGGCAGCGGGATAATAGCGATTTCATCTATACTATCTATCTCGCTGAGATGCACCTGTATCTCTTCATCATTGGCACTGGGAATGTTCTTACCGACATAATCTGCGCGTATGGGTAGTTCCCTGTGCCCGCGGTCGACAAGAACAGCCAGTTGGATCGATAATGGTCTTCCGAAATCGATGAGCGCATCTAGGGCGGCACGGACACTGCGCCCTGTGTACAGAACATCATCTACCAGTATGATAGTCTTGCCATCGATGCTGACCGGGATATCCGTGCTTTTAACTACAGGTTGCAGTCCAAGGGAAGAGATATCGTCACGATAGAGGCTAAAATCCAGAATACCGACGGGTATTTTAGCCCCTTCGAAGGATTCGATATCGGATGCCAGCCGGTTTGCCAGGGGAACGCCGCGGGTGCGCATACCGACAAGAATAATTTTTTCAGTGGATTTGTTTCGCTCGATGATCTCGTGAGCGATACGCGACAGTGTACGCTTTATATCGGATCCGCTCATTATTATTTTTTTAGCCATAAAAAAACCTCTTACTATTATTAAGACCAGCAAGAGGTAAACTCGCGTATATTTATCTTACCCTTGCCAGCCTCTCTGGACTAGCGTTAAAGGTACTATTAACTTAGAGATATTATATCATTGCATGGGGAGGAAATGCAAAAAATTTGGGATTTATTTTATTGTTAACTGCTTAGTCTCACTGTTATAAAGTTTTCTCTTAAAATACAGGGCGACATTAACCAGTATTATCAAAACCGGGACCTCAATGAGCGGACCGATGACAGTGGCGAAGGCTTCACCAGAGTGCAGTCCAAAGATGGCAATAGCTACGGCGATGGCCAGTTCAAAATCATTGGATGACGCGGTAAAGGATACAGCCGTTGTCTGTGGGTAAGTTGCTCCCATTTTGCGGATAATGAAAAAGGTCATGAACCACATAATAACAAAATACAACAGAAGCGGCACCGCGATGCGAGCTACGTCCAATGGTAATGACAAAATATTCTCACCTTTCAGCGAGAACATAACTATGATGGTGAACAGGAGTGCTGCTGGCGTTAAGTAACTAATTTTAGGCACAAATGCCTTTTCGAACCAATCCTTACCTTTAGCCTTAATAAGACCGTATCGACTTATCACACCGGCAATCAATGGAATGCCAAGGAATATAAGGACTATTTTGGCTGATTCAGCTATAGATATATTGGCTGAAACCTCATCAACCAAACCCAGCTTTGGCAGCAGGAAAGAGATAAAGATGAAGATGTATACAGCGTAAAGAAGCATCTGGAAGATGGCGTTAAAAGCCACCATACCCACTGCCAGTTCCCTGTCCCCTTTGGCTAGGTCGTTCCAAACGATGACCATGGCGATGCAGCGCGCGAGGCCAACTAAAATAAGACCAATCATATATTCAGGGTAATCACGTAAGAATAGAATGGCTAACCCGAACATAACCAGTGGGCCCACTATCCAGTTTTGTAACAAAGCGACGCTCAACAATTTCAGGTTCTTGAATACTTTGGGCATTTGATCGTAGTTTACCTTAGTTAGCGGTGGATACATCATCAAGATGAGACCGATTGCAATAGGAATAGAGATGGACCCCACCTGAAGCGAAGTAATGGTGTCGGTTACCCCTGGGGCGACCTGTCCTAGCAGAATACCGGCACCGATAGCAAGAAATATCCACAGCGTGAGGAAACGGTCCAGAATGGGTAGTTTAGCGGCAACTGATTTTTCTTGATTCATCAAGTTTGCTCCTTTAAATAACCTTAAATTTAATTTCGCTTAATAATCAGTACCGGCTGGCGGCTCTGCTTGATGACGCCTTCCGATACAGAGCCCAGGACGACCTCTTCAAGATTGCTTTTTCCAGTGGATCCCATAACAATGATTGATACATCTTCATCCTCGGCAGTCTTCAGTATTTCCTTCAACGGGATGCCCTCGCGGACGATACCTTTGGCGTTGAATCTTGCATTTTTTAAATCCTCGACGATGTTTTTCACATTCTCAAGGTATTCCTTTTCAAGCCGTTTTAATTCCTCGTTGAGATTTATCGGGTAGTTGCCGGTTAATCCACCAAGGATTGACAGATTTCGAAGTTCTCTCTGATCGAGGATATGTATAATTATCACTTGTTCAGCGCCGGCTGGTTTAAGTTGTTTGATGTAGTCCAGCGCCTTATCGGCCACCTCTATTGACCTCTTGCCAACCTGAATTAAATAATATAAGTTAAAAGATAAATTCCAACTCCTATTAAAATCACTCCTCCCACCTTCTTTGAATATGTTGAAAAATTGCTTATTCCTTTTGATGTCAGCACCTTTTGTGCAAATCCTGCTGATATCCCTGCGCCAAGTACAAGTACCCAATGCCCGAGAGCATAAGCAAGCAGCAGCCCTCCGCTATATACGATATCCTGTTTAGCAGCGGCGAAGGTTAAAATTACAGCAAGTACCGGCGTCGCACATGGAGAGGCTAAAATCCCGAAGAATAGCCCCATCAGGAAAGCGCCCCAAAGAGCTTTTCTTTTAGGCAGAAATCGTTGGGAGAGACCGATAGAAATATTCAGTTTATCTGAAAATAACAAATATAGACCAAGTAGTATAGCTATCGGCGGCAATATATAATACCAGAAGATGCCTATGTCACCGAAGAGCCTGCCAAGTGATCCAGCAACTATTCCAAGTAAGGTAAACGTAACTGTTAATCCCAGCGTAAACATCAAGGAGTACTGGATGGCTTTCTTCTGTGAACCTTCGGAATATCCACCAACATAACCTATAACAAGCGGTATCATTGCCAGAACACAGGGGCTGGCGCTGGAGATAATGCCACCAAGGAAGCAGGCAGGGAAAGCTAACCACCCCTGATTCTGGATAAGTTCGCCGATAAAGCTAACTAATCCTTCCACTATTCTATTCCTAACTGTATTAATTGAGCGATAATGTCATCTTTTTCCCATAAGCCAATATGTCTCGTTATTTCTTTGCCGGTACTATCAAAGATTATCTGTGTGGGAATAGTAATTATATTGTGCTGCTGGGTTAATGCTCTTTGCTCGTAAACCTCAATTATAACCACGTTAAGTTTATCTTTATACTCAACAGCCAGTTCTTCTAGAATAGGTTTCATTTGCTTGCAGGGTATACAGGTGCTTGAGCCAAATTCTGCGATGGTCGGCAAGCCATTGGCAAACGCTTCTTCAAGCGAAAGGGAAATAAGGGAATCAGAACTTGAAGTTGCGGTTTTAATATCGACTAATTCTATTTCAAAAATCAGGTCATGCCCGGCAAGGGGATGATTAGCATCCATCCTTAGCGTAGTTTCATTTATTTCAATGATCGTTACTATTATGATTTCACTGTTACCTTGAATCATCTGTAACTGCATACCGATTTTGGGGTCTATGTATGCCGGAAGTTCTTTTTTCTCTAGCTGGAATACCATATCTTCACGATAAGGGCCATACGCTTGGTCTTCAGTGATAGTTATCGATTTAGACTCACCGACTCTCATACCAATAATAGCTTCCTCTAAAACAGACAGGACTTTGCCCTGTCCTATTGTGAATTCCAGAGGCTCATTGCCAATCGATGTTTCGTATAACGTGCCGTCTTCCAATAAGACACTGTAATGCAACTTTACTGTGTCACCATTTTTCGCAGATGCAATACCGCATCCGGTTAATATTAGACTGAAAAACAACGCTAACGATATCAGAATAAGGTATTTTTTCATAATTACTCCTTTTAGCCTTCTTCAATCAATCGAGTTGAATGTTATTGATTAAATTAACTACTCTTTCCTTGTATCTCGTCCCGGATTTTTCTTACCTCAGTTATTGGCTTATGTTTCGGATCTTCCAGTGCCCAATCCTCGGTCTGAATAAAACGTGCCGGACAAACATCATCAAATTCGACACCGCATCCCATGGTAATCATCCTGTACGGCCTGCTGTATCATTTCCACTGATGTATATGCCAATTTCTTTCATTACTTCGACTGCAACCGGGTTTAAGCTGTCGGAAGGTTTTTGTCACGGCAGACCTAGCGGTGGCTTTACCCTTTGCCATCAGGTTAAAGAAAGCCTCTGCCATCTGGCTCCTGCCGGAGTTATGGACACACACAAATAAAACTGTCTTGCTCATATCGTCTTTACCTCGAAATCTTTATCTTTTAGCCACCATTCCATAAAATATCCTATAGCGATAAAGAGGGGTAACGATACCAGTGTCCTTGCCAGTGTAAAATCTATTCCAAGATAAGCGATTTCGATACCCAGCATGG
>JAQTVR010000109.1 GCA_028706995.1 Dehalococcoidales bacterium | reverse complement strand
CTACCACTATCATATTACTTAGACAATAGTCCGACTGGAAAATCGGCTTCATTGCTTTCAATGCCTTATTAAAATCCTCTTTACGAAAGAGTGAGATGTTGACCGGTATAAGTCCGGAGCGTTTATCCAAATCGATATTTGTACGAAAAGCGAGCATTTCAATCCTTGTTAAAGCAGAGCCCACTTTGTGGGTGACCATAGCTTTTTTTAGTTCAGTCTGGCCATGTCCTGTAATTAATCTACCATCTCTCCTGCCGACAAGGCGGGTGAGACCTCTTTCATCCATTAATTTCAGATGGTATCTTACTGCTCTTTCGCTGAGTTCAATTCCCAGATCTTTCAATCGTTTGGCAATAATTGTGGAGCCTATCGCGTTAGGCGAATCTTCTAAAGTATTAAGTATAGCTAATACCTTGCGTTCTACATCCTGGGTTTCAAATCCCATTAACAACCTCCGGTAGATGGCAACCATGTACCGCATATTATAGGTAAAACAAAGCATACTGTCAACCATCTATACAGTAACCCCATATATGATGGCTGGCAGTATGCTGACATAACCGGTTAGATCATTAAACCGCTCTTATGGTTATAATACGGCTATTATTCGTAGGTTCTGAACCTGCGCGAAGCTCCCGCATAGTTGACTAAAGAACCTAAGGCTTCAAGTTCGCTATGCCCGTTATGACGGCCCTCCAGTATATCTATTGCTTCATCTCGATAGGCGTCCATCAGATAAGGAATCCCGGTTACTGTAGCACATTCTTCGGTCAGTGACATCAGTTCGTTACGGCTAATTGCCGGTAAGCTGAAACATCTTGCGCCGGCCATTATTTGCTGCAGACCTACTCTTAACTTCTCACTGTAGCTATATATACCAACTGCACCAAGAGGAATATTCTTCATTTCCTGGGGGCCGACTAAATCTTTGACCTCTTCATAACAGACAAATATTTCTTCGGGTGTCAAACCGAACTGACTGACGGTATTGGGTAACTTGCCTTCTTTAATCCAATTAGCGATATTCTTACCTACCATACCTGGAATCATAAGCGCACGTCCCATGCAGACTGCCTTGGTGAAAGGGGCTCCCAGAGCCAGCGCTTTAAAAATGCCGTCTTCGCTGCTGAAGCCGCCACCGAAGGCGATATCGGGCACTCGTTCGCTTCTATTCACTAACCTTTTGCAGAAATCGTAAGCTGCTGCATGCAGATAGAGGCTGGGCATTCCCCACTCTTCCATCATGCGCCAGGGGCTCATACCGGTACCACCGCCGGCGCCGTCTATGGTCAACAGGTCTACTTTGGCTCTTGAACTCCACTTGATAGCCATAGCCAGTTCTCGCAAACCGTAGGCGCCTGTTTTCAGCGTAATACGTTTGAAACCAAGATTTCGTAATCGCTGGACTTCATCATAGAATCCTTCTTCGTCGATGAAACCGAGACGGCTGTGGCGTTCGAATTCCTGCAATGAACCATCTTGAAAGCTTGCCTGGTTGATGGGGTGTGATGGGTCGGGAGTGACGATGTAACCGCGCCGTTGGAGCTCCAGTGCGCGTTCCAGGCTGTTAACCTTAATCTCACCGCCGATACACTTGGCACCCTGCCCCCATTTTAATTCAATCGTATCCAATCCGTGTTTACGGCTGACGTACTCGGCAACACCTAACCTTGTATCTTCGACATTCATTTGCACCAGTATTTCGCCATATCCGCTGTGGTAACGGCGGTAAATTTCAATACGGCGGTCCATATCCGGTGAAGAAATGAGCTTGCCATTTTTATCCAGTTCAAGCTTGGGATCTATACCGCAAACATTCTCACCACAGACGAGGGTTACACCACTGATGGCGGCGCCAACAGCAAAGTGTTCCCAATTCTTGCGGGCAATCTCGGTCGAACCCAGTGCGCCGGTGAATACAGGTATGCGCATTTTTACTTTCTTATCCCAGCCGTACTCAGTCTCAGTATTTACTGAGGGGAAAATGGCGGAATCTGAGTCGCCGGTAACATTATCCGGCAGCCCTTTGGCTCCCAGGGCATATCCCTGGATATTCAAATGTGAATAATCGACAGGATAATCTTTGTCTCCACCGGCGGTAATATCACCGAATGGTCCCGGATAAATTAGTTCCCTGCTGCGAAATGTTGCTTTGAACACCTCGCAGTTTCCGGTACACCCGTCGATGCATCGTGAGCATAATCCACTCATCGGTACTACACTTTTAGAACGATTGACGGTTCTCGTGGCATCATTGGCATTTGGTTTCTGTAGATTCATTTATTCTCCCTCTCTTTTATTAATTTATATTCGATAATCCACTTCTATCGAAAATGCAGATAGCATTTCGATTATGCGGGTCGGCGATGACTTTTACTAAAGCTCCATTTGTTGCCAGCGGTACGTCGATAACATTTACGATATTTTCAAATTGTCCCAGTTCTGGTAATAAATCATGCAATACATTATTCGACTGTTGGAAGAAATCAGTGTTAAAGTCGGAAATTGCTTCATCGGGATAAACAGGGAGATAAAGTATATTGGACTCTATCAGGTCCTGGAAGAAGTGGGTTCCGTAAGATACTTCAGGCCTATGGCCTGCTTTTTCACGTGCAACTTCAACGAGTACCGCCGTGCCGTCGATATCTGCATAACCTACATTAACACCAAGCTCAATATTGTTGCTGCCCCAGCGGCCCGGGCCCATTAACATTATTTTGTGTTCCTTATCACGCAAATGATTGTTAATTTTGCCGATCACCCGTCCTAGAGTTCTTTTGACATCTATAGATGTCAATTCTGTATATTTTTTTGGGTCGATGTAAATAATATAGCCAATATTACTGACCATTCCTGCATTTATTGCTCGATTAGAGCGGAAAAGCACTTGTTCTCTGGGCATTATTTTGGGGATACTAACACATATACCAGCAAGTGTTGGCACACGCAGTGAACGGCATTGAAGCAAGTTGACCCTGATATTATTCTCACTATCGACATAGGCTGTAAATTCGATGTCTACAGGCTGCTCCCAGGCTTTCTCCAGCCTGTTCAATATTCCTCCCATTATTTTTACTAACCCGGTCTGGTTTATCAGATTATTAAAGGTTAAGACAAGGTTTTTATTCGGACTGTCAGGTGAAGTTATAAACCAGTCTCGCAAATATCCATCTGCTATATCCGATACCATTAAGTTTAGTTTGGGATAATTGAATTCTCTGATGACTTCGTCGAAGGGTTTAATTTCAAAAGTATTTCCCTCAAGATTGAGGACGTCTATCATCCTCTGTGAATACTTGGCTATTTCCATTCCGGTTTCCGGCCTGATGCATGGATGGCTGATGGCAATCATTCGGGGATAATCTCCGCTTACACGGTTAACGGCACGGGTTCCCATGCCGAATACAAGCCGCATCATTCCTTTTTTGGGGTCTATGCGGTCTGTCCATGCAAACAGATTACGTGAAAAAGCTACCCCGGCCAGGCTTGGGAAGAAGTATTGCTTATAAGGCATACCGGATACGCGTTGTACCAGGATTGCCATTTGTTCGTCGCCTTCGCTAAAACCGCGCCTCTGACGATAGGCGAGGGCGTCAGGGTTCAAAGCGCTTGCATAAACCAATTTTATGGCTTTTAAGAAAGCCTCTAAACGTATCTCGGGGCTTCCCTGGTTAGCACAGAACTCACTTCTGTATTTTCCGGCAAAAGCATCTGTAAAGCCGTCCTCGAGAAGGCTCGATGAACGAACTATTATTGGCGCCTGCCCATAGTAATCGATCATTCCCATGAACTGCTCCATTGTTTCTTCATTGAATTTACCGTCGAGAAACCTTTGTTCCAGTTTTGCGAACTCTTCCCAGGAAAGATTTCCTTTTTTTGATAGTTCCAGCCTGTACTGGAACAGGTCATTATTTACAAGGAAAGTGAAGAACACATCCGAGCCTGTGTAAAAAGAGTCGTGCTCTTCCAGCACCTGTGAAAAGTCGAACTCATCTTTATCTGAAAGCAGAACGCTTCTTGCTAAGAGCATACCGGCTGCTTTACCTCCGATTCGCCCTGATCCAATAAGCCTGTTCCGTATCTGGAGCAGATTTTCCAGTGTAAGGTAGCGGTTAGACATCTGAACCAATTTTTTATGGTTACCAATCATCATCCGGGACAATGATTCTTTCAGTTCTATGGTTTCTTGCGTAATGTTTGGTAAAACATCTCCCGTCTCCTGATGTTCCAGCAACTTTCGATATACAGAATCCCATGGAGCGCTGGATTCATGCCTGATATTAAGAGGTTGTTTAATTGCTGTTGATAGCACCCTGGCAGCATCGCCACTGTGAGAAACTGGTTCCCAGCCATCGGCAGTTATAAGATGTGGTAAAAACATTTGCTGGGAATAACGTCCTGCCACTTTTAATGGCTGGATATAGGTGTTCCCGCCGACGCAAAAAACATCTATCAGTACTTGAGTAGTATCGCGTATGCGAGCTATTGTGCTGTTTCCATGCTGTCCTCGTCTGAGAGCAAAGTATGCTATGGCGTCAATTTGAAATAGATACGGGCAGGTTACTTGGAAGAAATTAGCCAGCAGTTCGTCGGTAGCCCACTCATCTACT
>JAQTVR010000108.1 GCA_028706995.1 Dehalococcoidales bacterium | reverse complement strand
CCCGAAAGATTGCTGGGATGTGTTTGTCCGGCAGGTTCATGACCCCGCAAGATTATTGACCGAAATAACGCAACCGGTATCAATGCCGGTTAAAGAACCTCGACATATCTGAGCAGATGAAGAAGCCGGTGTGTACTGCCAGCACATATTCTGTGGCTGGCATGAAGAGCTAACTAAAAGAGGAGAGCCCATCCCGGATCCTTGTCCGAGATGGCACAAACATCGATGAACGCTGACGATATAAAAGCCAAAGTCGCTGGGCACTTCCGTTATGAGAAGCAGGCTGCCCTGATAGCTTTCGAGGCTGGGGACAATTGCTCGGCATGGGGAGAGCCGGCGGACGTGCTGGTAGTCACCGATGCAAGGCTACTCTACGAAATTGAGGTCAAGATATCGATCTCTGATCTGAAGCATGATGCCGTCAAGAGAAAGCACTCTTACTTCGCCAACGGCAATGATAAACACGCAGTTAATCGATTTTACTTCGCGGTACCCAAGGAGATTGCTGCCCCTGCCGAGGAAATAATCGAGAAGATGTATCCCTACGCCGGTTTGCTTTCCGTGAACGGTGGTTTCGTCGAACATAGGAAGCAGGCCAAGATTCTCCATACCAACAGGCTCTCCTTCCGGCAGATTTATGAGCTCACCCGGCAGCAGTCCGGGACACTGTGCCGGATTTCCAGGGCATTAGTTGAATCGAACAGGATAGCCGCGGAGCGATGGGAAGAGCTGAAGGTATTGAGGCAGAATGAGAAGCTCCACAAAGCCATTATTGCCAATTACGAGGGTAAAAAAATAGAAGATACGGAGGTGTTAGATGGAATTACAAAAAGCGAGAGTGATAGCTGAAGATGTTGTCAGCAAGCTCCGGCCGTTCTCGGAGAAGATTGCCATTGTCGGCAGCATCCGTCGTCAAAAGTCAATGGTCCACGATATTGATATTTGTGCGATTCCAAGTAATCAGGGTCAATTCCTGGCCGTCCTGCAGGGGCTGGGCCGCATCAAGACGGGCGGCGGTAAAAGGATATCGGTAGGAATGGGTTTCACCAAAGGTATAGACCTTGACCTATACATTGCCACTGCAGAGACCTGGTACACTCTTATGCTCATCAGGACAGGCAGCGCTTCCCATAATATCCGTCTCTGTACCAGGGCGAAGAATATGGGGATGAAACTCCACGCGGACGGTTCAGGACTCTTCAGGATAGAAGCCCAGGGATGCGAGGGAGTTGAAGTCAGAATTGCAGGGGATAGCGAAGAATCCATATTCGAAAAGCTTGAGCTGCCTTATGAAGCGCCGGAGAGGAGGGAATAGTGAAAACGGAAAAGAAGTTTATTCCAACATTAAAGGGGTTTGTAAGGAAAGACCCGAGGGGTGACCTCATCTTCGTCTGGTGTCCTTATTGTGAGTCATTTCATCAACATGGAGCAATGGACGTGGACTCTAGAATGAAACATCATCGGGCAGCACATTGCTTTGATAGACCCGGTAAAACGGAGTCTCCCTTTATAGAAACGGGTTACTATATCAAACCATTTTCGAAGAAAGACTTGGCACTTGGAAGAGGGAGTGATGTTTAAGGTTTATTACTGGCTGGGCGGAGAACTTCACATGGTCAGCTGCGGCGGCGGCCCGGAGTCCGCGGCTTATGCCTGGCGAATTGTGGTCGCATATTTGGGCAATCGAGCATGGTTAGAATGGGAATCGAAGAGGTGAGAAATTATGGCCGATAACTATCAATGCGTTTATTGCAAAGCAATCGATGACCATGTTGTAGAATGGACAATCTGACAGAAATCATAATTACGGAGGTAGAAAAGTGCCACAGGTAAAGACTGAAAAGATCAATTTACGACAATTAGAGACCGGTTTGCATGGGGAATTCATAATCAAGTACAGATTCAATCCCAAGAATGATTATCACCATTCAAAACCTCAATTTGAAGCGGATTGGCCGCCGGAAATTGCCGCTGCGCTAAACGAAACTTTTGCCCGAGGCGACACATTTGATGAGGTCAGGAAGAACTTTTTTGCTGGCATCGAAAAGTTCAAAACATTCGAAACTACAAAAACGAGGGTTATCTTGTATCATTTCGGAACGAGTACTCCCCATAATTCTAGTCAAATATATCTTAGTGTCTCTGCTGGTGTCTTCGATGAACAGATGACCAAATCAGCTGCGGGCGCGACTCATTACGATTACATAAAAGTGGAGGGGGGGTTTAACTTTGGTGATCAATCAGGTGGGGGAAAATGGGGCGGTAGCAGAATAGAACAATTTTTACCCTATAATGAACGTAACGAGAAATTCTTCTTGTATATCAAAGAGAACATGGAGAATTTGATCGCCATGATGGAATCAATTAGGTACCCGGAAAAATTGGGTGAATTCATCGATGCGGGGCGATTTCTGCCTGTCGGAAAGACGGAGGTAAAGGAATGAAAGCTCTATCACTTCAAGAGCCGTATGCTTGGCTAATTGTACAGAGAGCTTACGAAGACAGCCCAGGCAAACCAATCAAGGATGTAGAGAACCGGCACTGGCCACTGCCGAAGAACTTCACCGTCCCTCAGCGTATTTATGTCCACGCTTCTCTGACGATGTACGACGTTAGCCTGCAGGAGATTCGTGGTCAAATGGGCGCTATGCAATGGTTAAGACAAAGAGACGCTCTCCATTCGATGTACAGCCTTTGGGAGACCTACAAAAGCCGTCGAGAAGAACTGAAGAAGTTTCGGTACTTTGGGCATATCATCGGCGAGGTCGACATTACTGGCTGCCAATTCCGTTTTGGTGAAGAGAATGATAACCTGTATTCTCACTGGGCTATTCCAGGGCAGTACGGCTTTAAGTTGGCTAACCCGGTACTTTTCGATAAACCGATTCCATACAGAGGTCAGCAGGGTTTCTTCGAAGTTAAGTTGCCTACCTCTGCTTAACGAGTTTACCTAACAGGAAGCCGAAGCCAAATTCTAGCAGATTTTGAATCGTGCTGGTCTTTTGTTCATTTTCTATAACCTGGTAGGTTATAAAGGCTGCACTAACCGGCGGTCCCAGCCGATCTACGGCGCCGCTGGCCACCCCCAGTCCAAGGTGGATCAGATCATACATCTCAAAGTCCATCGCATTCCTTTTTAGAAGTTGTATTCGTGTATTCCGAAGAATATATCGATGCTGGCTAGATTAGTGACATTCCAGCATTGCCCCCAGACAAAATAACCCACGGGAATCTTCCAGCTCTTCATTTCAAAGATTTTTCTCTGCTGGCCGGCGGCGTCTCGAATGAACATAAACTCTGTCCAGGTGCCGGCTGCTATTCCCGCTGCAGAAGCAACCTGATCCCAAATAATACGAACACGATATACCGTGTTCTGAGTATTGGCAGTAATTAAACCGCGGTGAAAGTCGAATTTGAGATTACCGGTAAAATAAGGAGTATCAGCACTTCCTAATATCTGGGTGGCTCCCCCCCATGTATTATTACCAGAAATGAAGACAAAAGGAGCCAGAGTTGCATAGTCTGCCCATTGGGTCGCAGTCTGAGGTGCCCGAATACCTATCCACCGCTCTCTATTGTGAAGGTGGTCTTCGGTATAGGTGGTTTCAGACATAGCGTTTGTTGCCGCTGGGATCATACCGAACAAAGTTCGTATCTGTTGGACGACGCTCATAACTCGATCCTCCTATTATTGGTTTCCGGTAGGTAAAAGGTACCCTTGATTTCCGCTCCGGATCCTTCCAGGTAAATCCGTCCGCAGCCTTCAGGCGGGCATGCCCAGATCACAATGTTGCCTACCAGTTTTTGTACTGGTACGGTTTTCCCCAGCATAGCCATTTTTTTACCGCAGAGGCAATTCATCACTTCCTCCTCTTGAACAGCATCTCGAGGAATAGCCATAGTATGATAGCCAATAATACTGCGAATGGTAAGAAACCTGCAATCTTAACAAACATAGCTCCTTCTTATTAAATGGCGGGCCGGGGAGCGTACGGGTTTGTGGTCACGCGCCCGCTATCTCGCCGTAAAAGCAGATGAGAGCTGCCCACCCGCCGCCGATTTACGGAGGAGACGGTGGTTTATTATAAACCTTGAAAGCAAAATAGAGAAAAGTACCGGTAGCGGCCCATACCAGTATTATTGGTACCGCCGATTTAGCTGTTTCTTTCTTCCATTTTTCCATAGTACCCAGCTATCTTATTTTTTGTTTTTGTAATGGTTTCTCGTACCGTTTGAATACTTCCACTATTATATTAGCCACCAGAGAGCCAATCATGCCGATCATAAAGACAGATACCAGGCTACTTGTCGTCTCTTGACCGATAGTACCTGTTATTTGTACGGTCTTTTCGCTATCCTGACGTCGCATTTTTAATTTCCTTTACCAATCCTTAACTCGGTATTCGAAGGGCACAGTCACTGCATTATCCGCAGCAGCATTGCTTTGAAGCTCCACCCGCAGCGGTCCGTACATTTCGTAATTTGACCAGAACCAATAAATAAAAGCAACATTACCATCAGAACCGTCAGAGTCCCAATCTGCGTCCCCAATCAATTGTTCTACTCCCATAACAGTAAAATAGACACGGCAGGTTATAGTATCGCCTGGAGCTCCCGCCCAAACCCCGGGAAACGATCTAAAATAGGCTTCCT
>JAQTVR010000107.1 GCA_028706995.1 Dehalococcoidales bacterium | reverse complement strand
AATGCCTATTGAGCTCACCGAGCGGTTTATCAAACAATATGCCCGGCTCCCCATGTCGATACAACAGAAGGTGGACAAGGCGCTCACGCTTCTTGATGCCGATTTTCGCCACCCAGGGCTGCGGAGTCATCCGGTGGAGAGCGCCCCAGGAGTTATTGAGGCTTACGTTGACCGCAAATACCGTATGACCTTTGAACGCCACGGCGATACTCTCGTTATGCGCAATGTTGACAACCATGATGACTGTTTAAGACAGCCATAAGAACCAAACACAGGAAGTTGATTATTCTTCTCGCGATAGTTAACTATACTCTGATTTATGCTTTTACCTCCAGATATTTAAGCCTCATAGGTAACAATTAGATGAAATGTTGGGTAACAATTCAGCGAAATGTGAAAAATATAAATATAATAGATAGAAAATGGGGCAGAGTTTAGGCTCTACCCCATGATTCATAAAATATCAGATAATCCATTCTATCTCATTGGACCACACGGTCCACCCATGCCAAGAAAGCGGCCGTGATCATGGAATCCGCCAGAACTGCTCCACCAATACTCCCAGCTAGTATAGCCGTACTAATGAAGTAAAGTTAAGGTAAAGATTATTCCATATTAGATAGATACTCAATATTCATATCATTGAAAAAAAGAGGGGAAGTGGCAAGTAACTAAATGACGGATTGTTACTCTTCTCGAAAGTTTTACCTTTTGAACGGAATGGTGGGCGGTAGAGGACTCGAACCTCTGACCACCTGCGTGTAAAGCAGGTGCTCTAACCAACTGAGCTAACCGCCCATGCGATATGATATATGGCGCGCTTGGTGGGATTTGAACCCACAACCTCAGCCTCCGCAGGGCTGCGCTCTATCCAGTTGAGCTACAAGCGCCCCTGGTGCCGAAGGAGAGATTTGAACTCTCATGCCCATACGGACACTACGCCCTGAACGTAGCGCGTCTGCCATTCCGCCACTTCGGCTCTGGAACAGTTAAATTATACTTTGGCTAGTATGCAGTGTCAACGACAGCCTACTGCCTGTATCTGGTCCAGGTTCCAAAACGGCAAACAAAATATTAAAAATCGGGTATAGGAGGCGTAAGCCTTTTATGGCTGCTGGAAGACAGCATAGATTCAATCTTATGCTTGATAGTATCTGTAGCCTTGCCTATTGTAAGGTAATCATCCAGTTCGTTATACGTTAAACCCATTTCCCCTTCATCGGTCTGACCCTGCCATAGGCCGGCTGACGGGGGCTTGGCTATAATTTCCCCCGAGATACCCAGGACAATGGCCAGATCTCTAACCTGTGCCTTTACAAGGTTGCCCAGGGGTAGAATGTCGACTCCGCTATCGCCATACTTGGTAAAGTAGCCGGTTGCCAGCTCGCTCTTATTCCCCGAGCCGATTACCATATAACCGAGCTGATTGGCATAGAAATACAGGGTAATCATCCTGAGGCGTGCCTTGATATTGGCCAGCGTCAGGCGGTTGAGTGGGTTATCCATACTACTGGACAGGGTTTGTACAAGGATGTCATAGGTATTGTCCAGCACTATTGTTTTGGTTTGTATCGTAAATTTATTAGCAACGGATATAGCATGCTGTTCATCCTGTCCAATGCTATGGCAGGGCATGACAAGCCCTAATGCATTGTCTTTAAAGGCTTTGTAACATAATACTGCAATAACGGAGGAATCAACCCCACCGCTCATCCCAAATACCGCTCCATTCAAACCGGCAGCCGTTACCTTATCTTTTATCCACGAAACCAATTTATCATCCAGTTTTTCTGTATCCATAGCTAATAATCCTTAATATTAATATTTGACGGTTCAGTATATAACTTGGTAATCATCCGGTCAAAATAAGTTTATTCTTTTTTGACTTTAGTAAGCCCGAGGGTTAGAATTTTCACGAGAGAGGTATTGAATGCCGATATACGAATATAATTGCCCCAAATGTAAATCGAGTTTCGAATTATTACGCTCTATGAACGAGTCGAATGCAGAAGCTAGATGCCCTGTATGCAATACTCCATCCAATAAAGCATTGTCCAGGTTCGCCTGTTACACCAAAGATAACAGCGGTGTCAGTTCTTCGGTTGGCGGTAGCGGTTGTTCCGGGTGCAGCGCTTCCAACTGTGGCAGTTGCGGTCATTAAATTTATATCCGTTTTTTCTTAAGTAATTAATTTAGAAGGGGATATGAAAATGAAAAAATACGGGCTTTTTATACTGTTATCGACTTTAGTAATACCACTTTGCACCTCCATGTCCTGCACGAAAGAATTTCAACTGGGTGAAGAGTTTTCTTTATCGATAGGGCAAACGGTCGTTATAGCCGATGAAGATCTTCAGGTCACATTTACGGGCGTGTCGGGAGACAGCCGTTGTCCAATTGGGGTTGTTTGCGTTTGGGCTGGGGAGGTTAAGTGTCTTATGATGATTGAAGAGGGCGTGTATATTTACTATTTAGACTTTGTCCATTCCGGGGCAACTGATGACTATAGCCATCTAAATCATGGAAACTATCAATACACCTTCAAAGTGGAACCATATCCTGTTTACGGTCAGGAAATACGGGACAGCGAATATCGAATATTCCTCACGGTGAGCAAGTAGCCGATGAAATAATCAGAGAGCCAATGAATTTTACACCAATCTCCATTCTTCGGCCTAACCTTTAAAGAAAAAAGCCGTTATATTTAATATAAGGGCACTAAAAGGAGGGGCAAAATGAGAGATACAATTACCAGGGCATTATTTCATATCAAATGGCTTTTCATGAAGCCGGAACGCAAGTACGCATACCTGTGGAATAGAACCAGAGAAAGCATGAAATATTAGATTGTTTATGCAGATAAACACTAAATGTAAACGGCCTACAGTAAGCCGACAATGCCGATCCCTTTGCACTCAGGACAGATTACAAGAGCGATTTTGTCGGCGCGCGTAGGCGGCGCCTTCGGATTAGCCTCGAAAGGTATCTCTTTCGGGATTTTCCCCTTACCCTTGCATACTGGACACCTTGATATTATCGATATACCGGGCATTATTTAATCCTAACCTTCCGATTTCTCATTAAGAGAAATGGCTTTTGCCCTTGTCTTTCTTAGATACCACCAGGCTAAAGTACCTATTACAAGAACGGCACCTGCTATAGATGCAGCCAAAAAAATGACGCAATCGTACCAGAAACCCCCGGGAAACAGCATTATCAGGTAATCGGTATTCGGGTCCAGCAGCCAGAAATCATTGGCAAAACTGATAAGATGGAAAGCCCGGAAAAAACCGTCGAAATTCGTTACCGCTACCACTCCTAAAAGCAATATCAGACCGAGTGTAATGCCGCTGCCCCAAACTGCGGCCGATGCTAATTGATTGTAGTTCTTGTTTTTTAATACGAATATATTTGTTCCAACATACAACATCACATAGATTAGAGCCCATAACATTACATAATAATTCAGCCATATAAGACCTTTTACGTCTTTAAGGTGGATTATTTCCTTCTCGTTGAACAGAACGAAAGGAGCGCCATCCTTGATTACAGTGATGTCAATATACTCCTCGCCGGAGTTGAAATAAGAGATCAGTCCGCCGGCAACCTTTTTCAGTTCGGTATCTTCTAATCCGGTCGTCTGCCCCACATTGTATTTTTCAAATCCATATTCATAAAGCCACTGGCTGTTTATAGCTGCGGTGATAGCGGCGGTAAGCAAGATCAGGGGGATACACAATATAAACAGCCACCTGGCAATTAGACTAATATATTTTATTTTTGACACCATAATACTTTAGATTGTACTACTAAATACATAAAATTAGTAATAATTTCAGTGACCTCATGTAAATCTTCCATAACCAGACTATTCGGAGAGTCATTTCGGAGCATCGAATTATCCGGGCAAAGAATCCGGGGAAGGGTAATTCGTTCTTAAAAATATTTTTCCCAAATTTTAATGGTAAAACCGGAGAATCAGTCGTAAAATGCGGGGTTTAATAAGCCCGCCTTGTGTTATAATTGTCTAGATTTATACAGCGAAAGGATTCGACATTTGTTTACCCATCTTCACGTTCACACAGAATATAGCCTGCTGGATGGAATGTGCCAGATTCCACAACTGGTTGCCGGTGCTAAAGAAATGGGAATGGAGAGCCTGGCTATTACCGACCACGGCGTGATGCATGGGGCTATCCAGTTCTTTAAGGCAGCCAAAGATGCCGGCATAAAGCCCATTATCGGCTGCGAGGTTTACATAGCGTCGGGCAGCCGTTTTAGCCAGACACCTGCCGATAAGCAAAGCTATCACCTGGTTCTGCTGGCCAAGAACAGTACCGGCTACCATAACCTGATACAACTGATAACCAAAGCCAATCTCGAAGGCTTTTACTATAGACCCAGGATGGATAAAGAGCTGCTGGAAAAACACCACGAAGGGCTGGTGGCTCTATCCGCCTGCCTCGCCGGAGAGGTGCCCCGCCTGATAGTGGAAGGACGCAAGGAAGAAGCCAGGCAAACAGCTTTATGGTATAAACAGGTTTTCGGGGATTTCTACCTTGAAATACAACGGCACCCGATACCGGAATTGGAACCGGTAAATAAGATCTTGATCGCTATGAGCCAGGAGCTGGATATACCGCTGGTAGCCACCAACGACGTGCACTATATAAAGCGGGAAGATGCTAAGTTCCATGATTTGCTGCTTTGTATCGGCACCAACTCATCCATTCTCGATGAAAAAAGAA
>JAQTVR010000006.1 GCA_028706995.1 Dehalococcoidales bacterium | reverse complement strand
GAATGGCGCAGGGATTATAACGAAGTAAGGCCGCACAGTTCCTTGAAAGGGAGTACACCAAAGGAGTATGCTGAAATAACCGCTGGATTCTAAGCGAGGGTGATATTAATCCCGGGGGAAGGTCACGTTATCCTCATGAGAGTTAACATTTCATCGGATAGTGCAGGATGTTAAACTTTCTTCTTCAAGTTTGATACGATATGATAAGTTGTTGGATACTTGGAGTCAATTCCTTTTTCGTAAAGAAAAGTTCGGGAACTGTCAACCAATGTCCACCAAGTATGAAGTTCTGAATTTGACTGTAAAATCACGTTCAGTTTTTGTTTCCGTCTCGCCTGGGGTGATATCGAGATAGTAGCTAGTTCTTGATATCTATTTAAAATAAATAGGACGTTGTTATGAATGAAATAGACGGGCTGAATAAGCCCGTCTATTTTTACTCGCTTGCTAATTATAATTTTTCGTAGATTTAGTCGATACTATAGACTACCTGAACGGATAAAGTTATATCTACTTCTCCGGTGCTTATTCCGGTTGGGACGGAGACTTCTTTCCCGTCATAGGCAGCGCCGTAGTAATAATTCGAAGGTGTATAACTACCATCATATATATAGGTCGGGGTGCCCAGCACAACACCGCTTAATTCTGCCAGTTGGGTAGCCTTTCCCTTGGCGTTATCCATTGCTGCTTCTCGTGCTTGATTGTAATAGGTTTCGGGGTTATCAACGGTAAAACTGATGCTGTTAACGATGGTATATTCGCCACCGGCAGACACTACCGCATCGATTATAGCCCCGGCATCATCAGTATTTCTAATCTTTACTGTAATGGTATTGATTACGCTGTAACCAATAAGAATTTGTTTGCCATCTTTGTCCCAATTCCATACCGGGTATATGCTGTAATTAGTGGTCTGGATATCTTTCTCAGCTATATTATAGCTTTCGAGTACTGCCATAATAGCAGCCATAGAATTTGCTGCCTGCTGTTGCACTTCGGATATGGTAGCTTTCTGAACACTTACACCCAGGTTTAGTACGGCTATATCAGGGACAACCGATACCTTTCCGGTACCTGTGACCCATATACCGACATTTTGCTGGCTCACAATGGAATTCCCTGTCCCTTGTGTTTCGGATGAACCAGACAGACTGAAACCGAACGCTCCTACGGCTAAAAGAATGGTGACAGCCATAACAATTCCCACCGTGGATATAAGTTTATTCTTCATTTTGTACTCCTTCCTTAATTAATAGATGTTTTTTATTTGCGTGGTTCAATATATATAACGGAAAAAATCAGGGGGAGTTAGCACCTGTTACACAAAAAGTTAATAAAAAATTAAACGGAATATTAATCCAGTCTTAACTGTACGTTAGAGAGGAATAGCAAAATGATGTTAATTCGGCAACTCTGCTGTTATTCGATTAAGAAAAGGGGGTGGTTAGAAAATCCAGTTAAATACGAGGGCAAATAGGGCGCCCAGAATACCGCATAAAGGGAATGTGAGTCCCCATGTAGCAACGATATTTCCGGCTACTCCCCAACGCACGGCTGATAATCGTCTGGTAGCTCCGACACCCATAATGGCTGTGCTGATAGTATGCGTGGTACTTAGAGGGACTCCCATGAACGAAGCTATTTGTATAGCCGAAGCAGCAGCAGTTTCTGCAACAAAGCCGTGTACCGGTTCCAGCTTGGTCAATCTGCAACCCAGTGTTTTAATTACACGCCATCCGCCGATGGCGGTGCCCAAACCCATTACTGTGCCGCAGAGGAGTATCACCCATAATGGTACTGAGAATTCGGGCATGGCACCCCCCAGTACCAGGGCGAGGGCGAAAACCCCCATAAATTTTTGTCCGTCGTTACTGCCGTGGCTGAAAGCCATGAATGCCGCCGATACTATTTGTAACCTGCTGAAAATATTACGTATTGTGCTTGGACTGACCTTACGTAAAATCCAGTAGAGAACAGTCATCAGAATATAAGCAAAGAAGAAACCCAAAAGTGTCGAAAATCCCAATCCGATGAGTATTTTTTGCCAGCCTTCCCATAATAGCGCTTGAGAACCGGCTACAGCTAAGGCGGCGCCGGCCATTCCTGAAACCAGACCATGAGAAATACTGATTGGCAAGCCTCTGCTTGTAGCTATAGCTCCCCACGTAGCTACTGCCAGCACCGCGGCAGCAATTACCGGTAATCCTATAGCATCCGATTTAACAATCCCTGAGCCGATAGTTGCCGCCACAGCGGTTCCTGTTAACACTGCTCCAAAAATATTTAATATTGCAGCCATTATAAGGGCGTTTACGGGGCGGAGAACACGGGTAGAAACTACAGTAGCGATAGCATTGGGAGCATCGTTCCAACCATTAACAAATTCAGCGACAAGAACCAGAAACAAGACGATAAGTAATGATAAACTCAATCCAACAATCCTCTAGCCCTTTATTGATAGCACTTAAATCAGGTTATATATCTTACTAGGCCTTGAAGTTAAAACCGGATAATAAAAATATTGTAAAATTACAGTTAATAACTTTATTAAGCCAAATAATATCATTATTATACAGGGTTAGCAATGATTTGCGCTTCGGAGAACGAATTCGCCTTAATTTATGAGATTACAAGTTTACTTTATCGAATTTCCGGACTATTGACAGGTAGTGCTATATAGAAGGTGCTGCCCTTACCTTGTGCACTTTCCACCCATAACCTTCCGCCGTGCGCCTGAACCATTTGACTGGCAATCGCCAGTCCCAATCCGGTGCCGCCATCGCTTCTGGAGCGGGCAGACTTTACCCGGTAGAAACGGTCGAAGATGTGAGCCAGATGCTCCGGGGAGATACCCTCTCCTGTATCGGCCACAGAGATTAAAATATGCTTTTTATCGAATTGTTGACTTCTGTTCCTCATATCCATCGAAATTGAGATAGAGCCGCCGGCTGGTGTGTGGCGCAGTGCATTTGTTAGCAGGTTGTTTATAACCTGCTCTATGCGGAAGGGGTCGATACTAAGTTGTGGCAATTCGGAAGGCCCTTTTATTAGAAGATTAATATTCTTTTCTTTGGAAGCAGCTTCGAATTTGGATAGTGTGCGTTTAGCCAATTCGAAAACATCTGTGGACGTCTTTTCCAGTTTAAGTTGCCCTGTTTCTGCCAGAGAGATATCGCGCAGGTCTCCGATTAGTCGTGTGAGAAGGACAGTCTGTTCTTTAATGGTGCCCAGGCGTTCGGAATTGGTTGGAAAGATGCCATCCATCATGCCGTCTACAGTGCCTCCGATAACCGTCAGAGGTGTTCGTAGTTCATGAGCTATATCTGCCATTAGCTGCTGGCGCATCTGCTCATTCATCTCGAGCTTTGAAGCCATAGAGTTGAAGGTTTGTGCCAGTTCTCCGATTTCATCTCTGGAACCGACCTTGACCCTGTATTTAAGGTTTCCACCGGCGATATGACTGGCGCCGCGGCCGAGCGCTTTAATGGGCTTAATTAAGTATTGAGTAAGTAAAAATCCGAGAAGGAATGCCACAGCAACACCAATAACGGCAGCCAGCCAGATAGACCTGTTCACCTGGTTCAAAAAATCCTGCTGGGTTGTATCAAGGGGGATTACAGTCATAGCATTGGCGCTATGACCATGCCTGTACATAGATGCAACAACAAAGACCTCTCCTACCTCTTTACCTGAAACTGTTATCGAAGTCCCGTTACTCAGGGCTATATCATCTGCATATTGCCCTAACCAATTGTCATCAGTATCTCCGACAATTAATCCTGAGTTATCGGCCACTACAATACGGGAGTTGCCTGACCATAGCAACTCATCGATTATATTATCGACTCCTGCCCATTTTTGTTCCTGTTTATAAAAATCACTGAGGTTCTCGGCTATTTGTTGAACACGGGCCATATTGCTCTGGTTAATATATTGACTGAATTCACTGGTGGTGATTAGATTAACCATATAAACCATAAAACCAATGCAGATGACAACTACCATCAGGATAGCCCCTGTTAGTTTCCAGCTAAGCCTGTTCATCTGGTCTCCTCCAGTTTGTATCCCACGCCATATACGGTGGTTATATATCCGGGTCTTTCGGGCTCCGGCTCGATCTTTTTACGCAGGTTCTTGATATGACTATCGATAGTGCGCTCATAGCCTTCATAGGCATCACCCTGTATGCTGTCCAGAAGCTGTAAACGGCTGAATACCCGGCCCGGATGTTCAGCTAGTAACTGCAACAGGTCGAACTCGATAGGGGTCAGTTCGATAATTTGTCCACCTCGGATTACCTGCCGCCTCTCTATATCGATGGTCAAATCCGCCGCCCGGATTTTCTTTTGAGTTGTAGTAACACTGCCTTCGAAACGGCGGAGTACCGCTTTTACGCGTGAGACCAACTCCTTGGCATTGAAGGGTTTGGTAACATAATCGTCGGCTCCCAGTTCCAGTCCGACAATCTTGTCCGTCGTTTCATAGCGGGCTGTTAACATAATGATAGGGATATTGGATTCTTTACGAAGAATACGGCAAACCTCCCAGCCTGAAATTTCGGGGAGCATCAGGTCGAGGATAATCAGGTCCGGCGAGTGTTTTTTTACTACATCCAGCGCTTCTCTACCAGGCTTAGTCCCTCGAAGCGGAGAGACTGTAACTCATCTTGTGTTATACCCAGTAGCTCACAGATGGTTTCGCAAACATCCGAAGAACTATTATAACCTATCCCGTAACTTCCGCAACGCGATTCCAATTGCTGTATGCTATTGCAGTTTGAGCACGTCCCGCTATTATTTGCCGGACCTGCAGCCATGGCTGTGCTTACCAGCGGGATAGCCAGCAAGCCTGCGGCTAAAATTACTCCCAGTGTAATCTTCATTTTCTTGTTCATCTTTATTCTCCTTTTTATTTCTGTCAGTATTTTCTGACTTATTCCCATTATATACACTCAATATGTAGAAATTATGGAGGAATAATGTTATTAATGTGTGTTTTAGTTTATTTATATCTGGAGACTTTATGAGAATATAAGATATAATTATTAATAATGGTCTGGTTGGGTTCGGAGGATAGAATTGGACTGGAAAGAGTTAATTGGATTTATCGGTGGTTTTTTTACAACTGTGTCTATGATACCGCAGGTATGGCGGCTGTATAAACTTAAGAGTGCTTATGAGATCAGTTTAGCCTTTAGTGCTTTATTGGCTTTGGGGATCGTTTTCTGGTTGATTTACGGGATTGTGTTAGGTTTGCCATCGGTCATTATATGGAATTCTATAACGCTGGTTCTTGTCTCCAGTTTGTTATATGCCAAGCTTAAATACGGCAGGCAGTAGTACCTTATAAATATATAAAGCGAAATATTTCTTTAATTATATTTACAAAAATCATAAACTGTTAGCTCATTTTGTCCCATTATTTTCAATCCGTTAGCAAAAATAGAAAAGCCCCCGAAATATTTAAACTTCGAGGGCTTTATTAGCTTTGAAAGTTGGTAGCGGGGGTTGGATTTGAACCAACGACCTTCGGGTTATGAGCCCGACGAGCTGCCACTGCTCCACCCCGCGTCGACACCACGTACAATAGTATAAACTTTAACGGGGGGATTGTCAAAAAATAGCTGCTTTTTGCGTTTGGGGTAGTGTTCATTTATTTTATTTCCGGAATTTCAGGTCTCCATTTATTCAGGCGTTCGGCAACGTCTTTTTCGTTTCCCTGGTCGCCGGGGATATAGAATTTCTTGCCCTGTAGCCTTTCGGGCAGGTTTTGCTGCTCTACAAAATGCCCCTTGTAGTCGTGAGCATGTTTATAACCCTTGCCGTAGCCGATGTTCTTCATGAGCGGCGTAACGGCATTGCGCAGGTGAAAAGGAACAGCTTCATTTGAGCCCTTTTTAATCTCTTCCTGAACGGCGGAATATGCAGCATATAATGAATTGCTCTTGGGTGCCGTCGCCATGTACACTGCGGCTTCTGCCAGGGCCAGATTCCCTTCCGGCATGCCGATAAAATGCACCGCCTGCTGCGCTGCCATGGCTACAACAAGAGCCTGCGGGTCGGCCATGCCGATGTCCTCGGTAGCAAAGCGTACTATACGGCGGGCGATGTACAGCGGGTCGTCGCCGGCTTCTATCATTCTACCCAGCCAATACAGGGCGGCGTCAGGATCCGAACCGCGCATAGATTTGTGCAGGGCGGATATGGTATCGAAGTGCTTATCACCGCTCTTGTCATAGTATAGGGCGCGATGTTGAATGGTATCTTCTATAATTGATAGTGCAATTTTACGCTTGCCATCTGTATCCGGAGGTGTGGTCAGTGCGGCAGTCTCAAGCGTATTCAACGCCGTACGCGCATCATTATTCGACATGGTTATAAGGTAGTCCATGGCATCGTCATCTATCTCTATATTGAAAGCCCCTAATCCCCTTAAACTGTCTTTAACGGCTTGAAAAATGATTATCCTTATTTCATCGTTAGTAAGCGGCTTCAGCACAAAGACCTGGGCGCGGGAAAGCAGAGGGGAAATAACCTCGAAGGACGGGTTTTCGGTAGTGGCGCCGATAAGCGTTACCGTGCCATCTTCTACGAAGGGCAGAATGGCATCCTGCTGCGCTTTATTGAATCGGTGGATCTCATCTATGAAAAGAATGGTTTTGCGGCGGTTCAACTTGCGCCGCTCCTTCGCCTCTTCAATGATTTTGCGCAGATCGGCAACACCGGCGCTGACAGCCGATACAGGGCTGAAATACGAGGCAGTGGTATTGGCGATGATATTTGCCAGCGTGGTTTTTCCGCTCCCCGGGGGGCCCCACAGCAAGATAGAGGGCAGGTTACCGGATTCGATAGCGCGCCGCAGCACCCTGCCTTTGCCGACAAGATGTTCCTGCCCGACGAATTCATCGAGGTTGGATGGTCGCATCCGCGCTGCCAATGGGGCTTCCTTGAGCCTGTCTTTTTCGAACTGCTGCTCGAACATATCCATTTACTTAGCGCCTTAGCTGGTTCTTAATGACGTTTACAATCTCTTCCGGATGTGATGTCGAGAATACGAAAAGCTTGTATTTACTTTCCTTTAATTCGACGACTACCTTTTTTTCACCGATGGTAGTGTAAGCCAGCGTCATGCCTTCTTTAAGTTTAGCGATGCGCACACCACAGCCGCCGTATTTTAGGCTGCTCCGGGTATCTTCATATATATTATTTATATTTTTAAAAGGTGTTTCGAACTTGATAAATCCGAAAGAAGCCCTTAACGTATCCTGGGTTATACCGATCCGAAGTTTTGTCAGGGTAGTAAGGAAGGCAACAACTAGAAACATAACCGCAGCCATTATCAGCCAGAAATATGCCGGCAACTCGTCATCCGGGATAAAACTGCCATTAACCTGCATTACATAAAGTACAAGGAACACAAATCCCAGAGCCCCTTCGGCGAAAATAATATATTTCATAAAGTTGAAGGGGACTATCTCGCTGTATATTTCATCGTAATATTGCATTTATTTATATCTTTTCACTTCAAAACGATAGAGAGATACGGGTTCATAGGACATAATGCCTGCCTTCTGACGGCAGATGCTGATTTGCTGCTCGACAGTATCCACTCCTTCGAGGTCGGGAAGCAGTAATCCTCTACGGTAATCCCGCTCAACGATAACACCATACTTTTTTGGGTCCAACTGTTCGCTATTTTCGACAGGTTCGGGTGTGGTCAATACGTCCACACTATATTCCAGGTATTTGAGGTCAGCGACGGTAACCGGAGTAAAACGGGGGTCACGGGTTGCCGAACTGATAGCATTGGTTATAATTTCTAGGGCGATATTCTCCGTTCCTGGTTCAAAAGTGCCGATACACCCGCGTAATTGCCCGAACTTGTGTAACGAAACGAAAACGCCCGCCTGCCCCTGCATCTCGGGAGGGAGTATTTCGGGTGGGGAAATAATCTTGCCTTCTTTGATATAGGTTTCTATGACCTGTTTTGCCAGCTTAACCGGCTCCGACATCCCGGCAATTTCCGGTTTTTTTATAATCACTCCGGCATACCCGACAACACTGGAATAATCACCGGTCGTATCACCGCTGGTCTGGTATTTTATCAGTTCCGCTTTCTTTGCACCCAGCTCTTTAGCTAAAGCTATAAGGCTGACCGCCCCCGCATAACCGCACATCGAAATATTATATTTTTGTATGCGATTTAGAAGCTCATCTTCATTCATACCTAGAATAGCTTCAATGGCATCGCTATCCTTTTTTTGTGATAATTCTTGTGGTTCTCTATGGTTCATATCACTAGAAGCAATAATCGTGACTTCTTCGTGAATGTCTTCGATAACTTTAGCTATTTCTCTGCCGATTTCTTTATAAAGAGTATCCTTGGTATAAGGGGTGATGTTAATAGGAACTATCTTAATATCCGATTTAAAATATTGCAAAAATGGAAGTTGGACCTCAATAGAATGTTCATCATGGTTGAAAGCTAAATAATCTTCTTGTAGGTATTTTGAATTATTTAGAATAAATTTCCCAAGATCGGAGTTAATTGTTACTTCGCCGAGTGGAGTTTTCCACGTTCCTTCGGTCATGATGCTAAAAGGTTTCCCTCGCCCTCTGTGATTAAAACCAAGAATAATGCAAGTGTCTTTTAAATTAACCCTAGAGATTGTTGCGCCTACTACTGCACCCGAATATACATAACCGGCATGTGGCAGTATCATTCCGACAATGTCTTCTTTCGGGGATTGTTCATCAACCATCTCCGAAATCATTTTCCTTAGTTCAGATGAAGAACCCGGGTAAAACTGTCCGGCGACTGCCGCTTCTCTTATCATTACTCTACCCCCTTACCTGCCCTGATGTTCAGTTCTGCTCCGCAATAACTACATTTTATACCTTTTAAACCTGTTGCCATAGTCTGGTATCCATGTCTCCGGATAACCGATTTCCCGCAGGAATAGCAGTAAGTGTTCTCGCTGTCATGACCTGGGATGTTTCCAGCATAAATGAATTTAAGCCCGGCCTTCTTGCCGATTTCAACGGCATGTTCTAAAGTCTCTATTGGAGTAGGTTGTAAATCGGTCATATTATAGTTGGGATGGAACCTGGTTACATGCCAAGGGGTTAATTCTCCGAGTTCCTCTTTTATCCATCCGGCTATTCCTTCCAGTTGAATATCATCGTCATTTATTCCAGGCACGATATTTGTTACCACCTCGACATGCATATTCCAGATATCTTTAGCTCTTTTGGCGTTATCGAGGATTCCCTGCCAGCGGGTTATTTTTGCCAGTTTTTTATAGGTTTCATCGTTGAATCCCTTTATATCCATGCGGTATGCATCAAGATAAGGTCCGATCGCATCCAGAGCCTCCGGAGTCATGTATCCGTTGGTAACATAAACAGTATAGAGGTCGCTTTCCTTTGCCAGTTTAGCACAGTCCAGTGTGTATTCGAACCATACGGTCGGCTCGTTGTACGTCCAGGCAATCCCCCGGCAGTTATACTCTTTAGCCATCATAACGGCTTCCTGTGGCTGAATCTTTCGGCTGCTTTGCGGCAGGTCGACGCAGGATATTTCCCAGTTCTGGCAATCCTGGCAGTGGAAGTTGCAGCCCCAGCTTCCCAGTGAAAAGACAGTGCTCCCCGGGAAGAAATGGAACAGGGGTTTCTTTTCTATGGGGTCGATAGCCACCGATGAAACTTCTGCATAATTGAGGTTATATAGCTCGCCCTGTATATTACGGTACATGCGGCAAACGCCGGTTTTATCTATCGCTATATTGCACCGCCACTGGCAGGTGTTGCAGCGTATCCTGGACTCGGGCAATTTTTCATAAAGCATAGCCTGATGCATAGTTGCCCCCTCAATTTTATTATACACCATATCGATATTAGAATCTCAAGTATCCGGATATCAGGTTGAGTATAGCTACGGGGAGAAAAGGGGGTTTTTAATCGAATGCAGGGATGAGGTCGCACAATAACAAATTCAACTGCATGCTATAATAGGGCTAAAGGGAATATTATAATAAATGAAGCTTAGACTTATCTGGGCTATTGTGAGCATCATACTCGAAGAGATGTTGATAGTATTGATTGCGCTTTTTGTCTTACCTGGATGGAATATAAATATCCCCGTATTACTAATTATTGCAATAATGATAGCCTGGCTGGCGATGTCCGTCTTTCTCTATGTGGCTGGCTTCCGTGCCCTGGACAGAAAACTCATTGATGGACCGGAAGCTATACTCGGAAAAAAAGGCAAGGTTATAAAAGAGTTAGATCCGAGAGGACTTGTTAAAATAAACGGCGAATTGTGGAGCGCCGAATCAAAGGATGGCAATCTCGATGTCGGGGAAGAGGTAATAGTAACATCGCATGAAGGCATTAAACTGGTAGTCAAACGATTAAATACCTATATCTCAGTCGACTCAGGACGATCCTGAACAGTCCCATCGCCATAATCCGCCTTTGTTAGACAATTCTGAAAACAGTCTTTGCAAGGAAGCCCCGATTCCCTTTATTCCCGGGCAACGAAGCAATATTAAGTATGCTAATTCGATAGTCCGAGGTTGAGAGTCCAATAAACAAAAAATGGGTACCGTTTAAAACGTATGTTATGTTATAATGCTTACTCAGGTATTTTTTAAAAATCGAGGTTATATCAAATATAATATGGAAATTATACCGGCAATAGATATCCGTGATGGCAAGTGTGTCCGCCTGTACCAGGGCGATTATAGCATGGAAACGGTTTTTTCCAACGACCCGGTAGGTATTGCACTGAATTGGCAGTCGATGGGAGCTATGCGTCTGCATATTGTCGACCTTGACGGAGCGGCTACCGGTGAACTTAAAAATCTGGATATCATAGCCGAGATTGCAAACTCAATATTGATCCCTGTACAGGTAGGTGGGGGTATCCGTGATATTGAGACCATTGGCAGGCTGTTTAAGAACGGCGTTGACCGCGTTATCCTGGGGACATCCGCCGTCGAAGACCCGGAAATGGTACAAGAGGCATGCCACCGCTTCACCAAATCTGTAATAGTCGGCATTGACGCCAGGGATGGCAAGGTATCGACACGTGGCTGGAAATTGGAAACTAACCGGGAACCTGTCGAGTTCGCCCGTTCAATGATGAAACTGGGGGTCAAGAGCTTCGTTTTTACCGATATCCGCCGTGATGGCACATTGACCGAACCCAATTTCAGCGCCCTTTTCGAACTTATCGATTCCACCAGGTCCAGGGTTATCGCGTCGGGCGGTGTATCGACTCTAACCCATCTCAAACTCCTAAAAAAGATCGGGGCTTCGGGTGTAATAATCGGTAAAGCCCTATATACAAAGGATATCAACCTGAAACAGGCGTTAGACCTTATCAACGTAAATTAGAAGGGATAGAAGGAGAAAATAGATTTTGGAAGATGAACTTAAACTCGATAGCCAGGGATTGCTCCCGGCAGTCATCCAGGATGTCGATACCAATGAGGTATTGATGCTTGGTTATATGAATCCCGAATCAATGGAGCTTACCCGGAATACCGGCGAAGTCTGGTTTTACAGCCGCAGCCGGCAGGAACTATGGAACAAAGGTGCAACTTCAGGTAACAAGCTGATAGTCGAAGGGATGTGGCTGGATTGTGATAACGATACGATATTGATCAAAGCCAAGCCGATGGGGCCCGTTTGCCATACCGGCGAGAGAACCTGTTTCTTCAAACCCATAACTAAGGATTAGTAACCGTATTGCCGGTCTGTTGAACCGGGTCCTGATCGGTAGCCAGTACTTCCTTCAAGGCAGCAATAGCCACCTCTATCTGGCTATTATCAGGTTCCCGTGTAGTCAGCTTCTGCAACCATAACCCTGGTGCAATCATAGCCCGCATAATCGCCTTATCCGAATGCCTGGCACCGAATTGCGTAAACTCATAACCTATCGCTGCGATAACCGGCAAGAGAAGTATTCGGGATAGTATCATTATCCATGTTTCTTGTTTCCCGACGAGCGCGAATACCAGTATAGCGATTAATACAACAGAAAGTAAAAAGGCTGTGCCGCAACGCGCATGGGCAGTGCCATATTTACTTACCGATTCGACTTCTAAAGGTTCGCCATTCTCATAGGCATTTATCGTCTTATGCTCGGCGCCGTGATATTCATAGGTCCTTCTGATATCCTTCATAAGAGATATCAACCACAGATACAGTAAAAAGATAGCTAGACGAATCACACCCTCTATCAAGTGAAAAATCAAAGATGACTCGATGTAATTACCGACAAGATTGGTAAGAAATAGAGGCGCCAGGAAGAACAGCCCCACAGCGAATACCATTGCAAATATCATAATAAACCAGACAGAACCACCGGAAATCTTTTCGTCTTCCTCTTCCAGAGCTATATTTGCCGAATATAGAAGACTGTTAAGACCCAGTAGCAGGGATTCTATCAGAACGATTATCCCGCGTATAAATGGAGTTTTTCTTAATCTGCCGGTATATATTTTGGAAAGCAGATTATTACGTACTATTATTTTACCATTCGGACGACGTACGGCAGTAGCTGCAGTTTTCTGTCCCCTCATCATCACCCCTTCCATAACCGCCTGCCCGCCATAACGTATTTTATCTGCCATATACAACACCCCTTAATAAAAAAGGGCGGTCTTTGATAAAACCACCCCTGTTTTTTATAAACGACTCGATAATTAACTTTTGCTACTGTAACGTTGCCTAAACCGTTCTACACGTCCGGCGGTATCAATCATCCTGCGTTCACCGGTAAAAAACGGGTGACATTTACTGCAAAGCTCGACTCTCATTTCCTTCTTGGTGGAACCAAGAGTGATAATATTACCACAGGAACAAATTATCTTGGCATCTGAATAATAAGCAGGATGAATTTTATCCTTCATAATCTTTAACCAGCGTAAACGCTGACCTTTCTCCTATTATTGGTCGTGGGTTCGTATTTGACGGCCCCCGCTATAAGGGCATAAATCGTATAATCTCTCCCGAGACCTACGTTATTCCCCGGTTTAATATGAGTGCCTTTCTGGCGAACCAGTATCGTTCCGGCATTTACTTTTTCATCGGCATATCTTTTTACGCCCAGCATCTTGGGCTTACTATCACGGCCGTTATGTGTCGAACCGCCGCCTTTTTTATGCGCCATCTTCAGCTACCTCTTTCTTAGTCCGGCGGGTTCTTTTCGGCGTCTCTTCTTCTATCCCCGCCTGAACGATCTTATCAATTGACAGAGCCGTGTAAATCTGGCGATGCCCTGTTTTATTACGATTACGAGTCTTGTTTTTATATTTAAAGACTATAATCTTTTTGCCTTTGCCTTCTCCATTGACAGTGGCTACCACTTTTGCTCCTTTGATAGTGGGGATGCCAACTAATTGCCGATCTTCGTCAGCAATAAATAACACTTTATCCAGCTCGACAGTATCACCTTCAGCGACAGCCAGACGCTCTACCTTGATTTTCTGGCCGGGAGTAACCTTATACTGCTTACCGCCGGTTTCAACAATTGCGTAAATTTCAGTAAACCTCCATCAATAAAACACTTAATTCTATCAGCAAGTATCAACAGGTGTCAAATCGGAGTTTTTCCCATAATTCCCCGATTTTAATCTTGAGCTCTTCGAGAGGCAAATCCGTGTTAATTATCAGGTCAGCCAACCTTATTCTCTCTTTGGGGAGCGTCTGTAAATTTATGCGTGCCTGTGCTTCTTCCTGTGATATCCCATTTTTCTCAAGCCGTTTCAAGATGACTTCCAATGGAGCAATTGTAACCCATATTTTATCTACGCGGGTTGCCCAGCCGGCCTCGATAAGCAGTGGAGCGTCAATTATCAATATATCCTTACCCTGCCGTTTGTATTCTTCAATACTACTTTGCATTCTCCTGTATATAGATGGGTGGGTCATCAGGTTAAGCTTAATTAGAGACTCACGGTTGCCAAAAACAATGCCGGCAAGCTTCCTTCGGTCAATTTTGCCATCAGGGCTGAGAATTCGTTTCCCAAAAGCATCTATAAGCTGACGCTGCACCTCCTCATCGGTTTCCAGAACCTCATGCCCTATTTTATCGGCATCTATGATAGTTGCGCCCAGCTCAGAAAAATAAGCTGCTACCGTACTTTTCCCGCTGCCGATCCCGCCGGTCAAACCAATTATTCTCATAACGTAACTCTTTTCCCCTGTTATTTAGTTTAGATATTAAAGCACGGGAGTCAACGTACTTCTATGTAATTTTTTAATCATTCCTGTTTATTAACATACTATTAACTAATCACCGCCGCTATAGGACTCTTTAAAAAAGAACTCGGGTATTTTATATTATTTCAAGTAATCTCAGACCATTAATGATCATACTGACCGCTATCGCGGAAAGCAGCAGGCTGAATACCTTGGAAATTGCACTGAGTCCTCCCTGCCCCAGGAAATGACTGAACTTGCTCCCTAACAGGAAAATACCCCATGCAATTAAAATGTTCAATGCAAATGATACAAGCACAGTATACATAGGGAACTGAGTTGCCAGGAGTAGGAGAGTGGTTATAGTCGCCGGGCCTGATGTTAACGGAGTCCCGATAGGCACTACCGCTACCATTTCCTCCTTAACAACATCAACCATGCGCCCTGTAGTCATAAACTTGATTGAGAGAACTAAAAGAACGAGTCCGCCGGCAATAGCGAACGCCCCTACCGGAATGCCCATCACCTGTAAAATGAACTGCCCGAAGAACAGGAAACTTAAACCCACGATAATAGCTGTAAATGTCGCCACGTGGATCATTTTATGGCGTTCTTTTAACGTCATACCATCACTGAGCGAGATAACAATCGGTAGTGTACCCAGCGCATCGATAACGATGAACAGAGGCACGAAGGTCAATACAAAATTCTGCCAGAATTCACTCATTTAATTAAATCACCTTTTTCAGACAGGTTATAGAAGGGGTAAATAAGATATACCGAATGCCTGTTATACGTAATTATAACATATACCCGAGGTTTATTTATTATGTCAGGGTTGATTGCGTCCTGCTTATTGGCGGAGTAATACTTTTAAAAAGAGTGGAAGGCAGGTTATTGTCCCCACTGCCCGGGAAGGTCTAAATCTTTCTCGTTTCTCTGTTGTGATACATAAATGTGAATGTTATAATTGGCGATATTATAGATTTGGGAGTTTTTATGAAACTGAGTCGGGAACAGGTCTTACATATTGCCCGCCTTGCCAAGCTGGGGCTGACACAGGACGAGGTGGATAGGATGGGGGAGCAGCTATCCAACATTTTGGAAAACTTCGAAGTGTTGCAAAACGTAGATACTACCTGTGTAACGCCTACGGCACAACCCAATGCCCTGAAAAACGTGCTGAAAGACGATGTAGTTAAACCCTCGTTAACTCAGGATGAGGTGCTGGGTAATGCACCGCAAAGAGACGGAGATTTCTTCAGGGTAAAGGTTGTATTGGAATAGGCGTTATTAAAACATGAGGAGACTGAATTGTTAAACGGTAGACAATTGACGATAAGTGAAGCCTATAAATTACTGAAAACCAAGCAGGTGTCATCGGTAGAACTAACGCAAGCGGCTCTCGACCGCATAGAGAAGATAGACTTGCAGGTCAAGGCAATTGTTACGGTTACCGGAGAGCTTGCGCTTGAGCAGGCAAAAAAAGCTGATGAGATGATAGCTTCGGGGAATATCAACCCGCTTACCGGCATCCCGGCGATGATAAAGGATGTTATCTGCACTAAAGGAATAAAAACCACCTGCTCCTCGAAGATGCTGGAGAATTTTATCCCGCCTTATAATGCTACCGTCATGGAAAAGCTGAATGGAATCGGCGCTGTGATGTTAGGCAAAGCCAATATGGATGAGTTTGCCATGGGTTCTTCAACAGAGAACTCGGCGTTTTTTACGACACACAACCCCTGGGATCTAAGCCGTGTACCCGGGGGTTCCAGCGGCGGTTCGGCGGCGGCTGTGGCGGCAGGGGAAGCAATCTATTCCCTTGGGTCAGATACAGGAGGCAGTATCCGCCAGCCGGCGAGCTTTTGCAGTGTTACCGGTTTTAAACCCACCTATGGCAGAGTCAGCCGTTACGGTCTGATAGCTTTTGCCAGTTCATTAGACCAGATAGGCCCTTTTACGCAGGATGTTAACGATGCGGCTCTGGTGCTCAATGCCATATCGGGTTATGATACAAGGGATTCTACCTCGGTAGATATTCCCGTACCCGATTATACAAAATGCCTTACCGGAAACATAAAAGGCATGCGTATCGGTGTTCCCAAGGAGTATTTCGTCGAGGGTATGCAAAAAGTGGTGGTGGATGCCATAAAGGCTTCCATTGCCAAGCTCGAAGAACTTGGAGCAATTATCGATTGGAATGTGACGTTACCGCATACCCCTTACGCTTTGGCGGTATATTATATTATCGCTCCTTCCGAGGCTTCGGCCAATCTGGCGCGCTATGATGGAGTAAAATACGGCTATTCCTATCAGGATACCGATAATATGTGGGAAGCGATGGAAAAAACCCGCGAGTTTGGTTTTGGTCCTGAGGTCAAGCGGCGCATTATGCTGGGTACTTACGCCCTCTCCGCCGGTTATTATGACGCATATTATCTCAAGGCACAGAAGGTACGCACCCTCATTCGAAATGAGTTTGATGAGGTATTTGAGAAATACGATGCCCTGGTAACTCCCACCTCTCCCACAGTTCCCTTCAAGATAGGGGAGAAGACGCAGGACCCAATACAGATGTATCTGTCGGATGTTTGCACCATTCCGGTCAATATAGCCGGTCTACCTGCAATCTCTATACCTGCCGGTTTTGCAGAAGGTCTGCCGATAGGGATGCAGGTTATCGGCAGGCCTTTCGACGAGGCAACTGTATTAAAGGTTGCCCATGCCTATCAGCAGGTAACAGACTGGCACAAGAAAAGGGCTGAGTTATAAAATCCAAGAATTAAAGCAAGGGATATTTCAAGGAACAAAAGCCCCTTTTTCTTTATCGCATGCTGAAGGACTTAGAAGGCAGGTGAAGCATCCAATTCCCAGGTTATGCAGTTTTTGAATTACATGACCTGTTATCTGCATATTGTCATAGTGAGCGATGATCCTGGGGATTCCGCCGGCTATAAGGTGACGTGTGCCGCAGGGACTTCTACTGAGGATATCAGCTACACCCCTGATAAGATTATCATCAGGGGCAGTCGGAGGAGCTATCGCTATATAAATTACTTCATTGTCAGCCATTCAATCTTCTCCTCACTTTATTCATATAAGGGTAATTTACTTACTTTCTGTGCTTTCAAATAGCCTTTTATTATAATCTTTATGGGGAAACAAAATACAGACTTATTTAAATATATTATTTATTTACCACCCACATACTACAAAATTTACAAACTCTGCTATAATAACAGGATAATTTACCGTTATTGAAGCCGTTTAAGGAGCAATAATATGCTGAAAAAGATTTTAAAAATACTGGAAGACGATGCCCGTGCTACGCCGGAACGAATAGCCACTATGCTGGGAACAAGCGAAGATGAGGTTACCGCTATCATCAAGAAAGCTGAGGCGGAAGGGAAGATACTAAAATACAAGACATTGATCAACTGGGATAAGGTTAACGATGAACATGTCTGGGCTCTGATCGAGGTTCAGGTTTCTCCACAGAGGGATACGGGATACGATGCCATCGCCGAAAAGATATATAGATTCCCGCAGGCGCGCAGTGTTTATCTGATGTCCGGGACGTATGATTTAGCGGTGCTGGTGATGGGCAAATCCATGCATGAAATCGCTGATTTTGTTGGGCAGAAACTGTCCCCCATCGAAGGCGTTCGCGCCGCCTCCACACATTTTATAATGAGGCGTTATAAGGAAGACGGCGAAATTATGAACGGGAAAGAGGAAATCAAGAGGCAACCGGTTATATTATAGACGATAATAAATATTTAGCGGGGCTATTATGAAACAGGATAAAGAAGAGAAAGATAATAACATAGTCTCACAAAGGGCTTCTCGAATATCCCCGTCAGGGATACGTAAGTTCTTCGACCTTTTAGGGTCTATTGAAGGAGTCATTTCTCTGGGTGTCGGCGAGCCGGATTATACTACTCCATGGCACATCCGCGAAGCAGCTATCTATTCCATAGAGAATGGCTTTACGATGTATACCTCGAACTCAGGCATCCCTGAGTTGCGACAGGAGTTATCCCGTTATATTCAGAAAAGGTATGAACTGGAATACGATTGGAAAACAGAGTTACTGATCACTGTCGGTGTCAGCGAAGCGCTGGACCTGGCAATGAGAGCCGTTATCGACCCCGGCGACGAAGTCATTATGTCCGACCCATGCTATGTAGCCTATGAGCCTTCTGTTATTCTATCCGGAGGCGTGCCGGTAAAGGTTCCCACCAGTGAAGAAAACGCCTTTGAGCTCGATGCAAGGGATATCGAAGCTAAAATTACCAATAAAACCAAGGCGATACTTATGGGGTACCCATCGAACCCTACCGGTGCGGTTATGCCATGGGAAAAGCTGGTAAAGATCGCCGATGTGGCTTGCAGACATAATCTCCTGATGATTGTCGACGAGATATATTCCCATCTGGTATATGGTATAGAGCATACCTGCATGGCGGCGTTACCCGGGATGAAAGAATGCACCGTACTGTTGAGTGGATTTTCCAAGTCTTATGCTATGACCGGCTGGCGTATCGGTTATGCTGCTGCCAACAAAGAAATTATTGCCGCAATGACCAAGATACACCAGTACACCATAATGTGTGCACCTACTATGGCTCAGATAGCTGCTATTGAAGCCTTAAAATCCGGCGAAGATAGCGTTACCGAAATGGTCGAGGATTACAATCACCGCAGGTTGGTTATGGTCAAAGGTTTACGTAATATAGGCTTATCATGCTTCGAACCTAAAGGGGCTTTTTATGCCTTCCCTTCGATCAAGAGTACCGGCATGAAGTCGGAGGAGTTTGCTGAAAGGTTGCTGATTGAAGAAAAGGTAGCGGTAGTTCCCGGAACAGCCTTCGGTAAATGCGGGGAAGGATATATCCGCTGCTGCTATGCCACTTCGCTTAAAGAGATTGAAGAAGCTCTCGAAAGAATGAAGTGGTTTGTGGAGAGACATCGCAAGGCTTAATGCCCTTTATCTCTTTTGTTACCATTGAAAGTGGTAAGTTATATTATGAAATGAGGCGAGGAGATATTTAAGAGATGCGGCTATTCAGTATAGAAGAGGGTGGTAAATTCAAAGAATTTGTCAAAATATCTTTCCAGTGCAACTATGAGGAAGCAGTTTTAGAAGAGTGGTTAGATAACAATCCTGATGATATTGTTGAAGATGGCAAACTACTGATTGTAGGACGTCAAGTAACTACCAATCTTGGAAATATCATCGATTTACTGGCAGTTGACAGACAAGGCGATGTAGTAGTTCTGGAGTTAAAGAGAGGGCGTACTCCACGTGAGACCCTTGCCCAGTCATTAGAATATGCTTCATTTGCTGAAACACTGGATGGGGAACAAATTGAATCTATTCTTCGTTTATACATGAATGATGAGGGTATAAATCTTACGGAGTATCATCGTCAATACTTTAACATTTGTAACGATGAGGCTATTTCATTTAATAAGAATCAGAGAATTGTTATAATTGGTCAAGTTATTACTGATGAAATACGTCAAACATCGTCATTCTTGCGAAATAAAGGTATTCGTGTAACCTGTATTGAGTTTTCTTTCTTTGAAACCAAGAGCGGAGAGCATCTACTTTCACACGATATAGTTGTCGGGAAAGAACCCTCCAGAATTTCTCATATTAATTCGGGCTCGCTGCCAGTTGTATCAAAAAAGGAGTTTTTCGAACTATTGAACCAAGATGGAAAACCAGTCTTCAAACGAATATTGGAATTGGCTGAAAGCCATGCATACCCAATACACTGGGGAACAAAAGGATTTTCTCTTAATGTTAATGTAAATGAAATGCATATACCTATTTGTTTCGGTTATCCTCCTGGTTCAGTTTTTAAGCAATCTGTATATACAGGATTAGGCAGACGAGGTGGTCTGTTAAGTAAGATCAATATTTCAGAAGATGAGGTTGAATCTGTTCTATCAACCGCACAAAGAACAGGGTTATTTCAAAAAGCAGGAAATGAATTGAAGTGCGTAATAAATAGGAATTTTTCTGAAGATGACATCGATTCATTGATAAATTGGATTGATAATGTAGCTGGTACAATCCAAAATTTTGGGTTAAAAGAATAACTAGTATCTCCCTCTTCTTTAAAATAAGAAAAAAGGAGTCGG
>JAQTVR010000106.1 GCA_028706995.1 Dehalococcoidales bacterium | reverse complement strand
TTCAAGTGTCAAAGATTTAAAGGGTTCCTTCTGTGCGGGGTTTATGGATTCCAGTGTCTGTTTTATTGCAGCCATAGCTATCTGGTATGAAAGCGGCGTAAATACTTCTTTCATGCTTTTTGACATAGCTTCGTTAACATTGTATCCAATAAGCCGATTGACCGAGGGGCTGATATAGGTCAATTTTTCCGGGGATTTAATATTCACTGTCCAGATGACGTCGGTAGTATTTTCTGCCAGCAGTCGATACCATTTTTCACTTTTTCGTGTTTCATCTTCTGCTCTTTTTCTTTCAATTATTTCCTGGCTCAATGCATCGGTTTGAATCCGGAGTATTTTTGAGTTTTCTTCCAACAACTGTTGAAAACTCTTGTTCTTTCCGATAAACCAACTGATAATAATACCCAGGATTATTACACCCGCTTCAAGAAATAAAAAAGAGGTCTCCTGTTGTAATCCTAATATATAGATTGAAAATACAATGGGTATTAGAATAATACAGGTTATTATTCCACCTTTCGTTCCGTATCTCCAAGCGGCTAAGGCAACAGCTATGATGTAAACTATACGGTGAAAAGCTATATAATAGAGGACTTCTGTCTCTGAGACGAAATTATCTACAGCTTGTGTAGTATAGGGCGCATAGACAAGGAGCGCTAAGATCAATATTAGAATGATAATATACCAGAAATATTTATCTTTAAATATGGATACAAACCCTATATCCTCAAATTCCTCATCAATAGATAATTTTCCTGATAATTCGCCTTTGCTTGATGACATTCTATTAACCTACCTGATTTAATTTTGCTCAATGTATTGTAATTATGATTATATTTAAGAAGAAATACGATACAGATCTATCTTATTTTGTTGACCTTATTAGCGATTATTTTTAGATTGTTAACAGCATCTTCGGTAAACAATCGCCAACCTCTTCTATCCCTGTACTCCGCGTCATCCAGTAATCCTTCCTTTACCCATCGAAAGAAGGTATTTTTGCTGACTCCGGCAATCTGGCAGGCTTCGGCAGTCCTGTAAAATAATTCACCGTTTATATCTATAGCCATCTTAACTTCTCTTCTGTAGAATGTGCTCTGGGTTAGTAGATTATATTCAAGTATACTTTACGGTATTTAGTACTACGTATTGAATCCATCTTTAGTACTTTAATGCCCTTACTTTAGTAATAGGAAAATGGTTTTCGTCCGGGATGAAGGACATAAACATAGGATGCGGCGGGGAATATTTGTATGAAACTGTTATCTATATTATGAAACTGTTATCTATATATTGAAGATATATCTTGCATTATTTGTGGTAATTTGAGCAACGGTGGATTCATCGATATTTTTTAGTTCGGAGACGCCTCTAAGGGTTCTGACCAAATCGGCAGGTTTAGATCTATATTCTAATCCGGTTCCGCGATGGTATATAACCGGGGAATCGGTTTCCAAGAGTAATTTTTCCAGGGGCACTTCCTTTATTGCTTTTCTATGCTCCGGGTGATATTCGACTGCCGGGCTGGCTGAAATATAGTAGCCCTGTGTAACGATCTCTTTTAATATATCCAAAGGTCCGGTATACCAGTGAAATACTGCTTTTTTTATCTTTGTTTCTCTGGCTATATCGAGACAATTCTGCCAGGAATATCTGGAATGTATTATTGCCGGTTTGTTATGCTTGTTTCCAAGCTCCAAAAGTTCCCTGAAAACACTTTTCTGGAGAGCTTTGTCCGCTCTCTCTTTTACACCTTTACTATAATCCAGTCCTATTTCACCGATACCTGTAGATCTATCTATATTATGTTTAATAAAGTCAATGTTTTGTTCAAAGTCAAGGTCGCCGATGTTCCATGGATGTAATCCCAGCGAGGGATAAATCAATCCTTTATGCTCTTGTGACAGCTTTAAAATTTTCTTGTTGGAGGTTAAAGATGTTCCTACAGCAACTATTGCTGAAATGTTACTCTGTCTGGCATCAGCCAGTGTCTGTATTATATCTTCTATTTCGTCTAAATGGGCATGACTTTCAACCAGTTCATACACTGTCTTTATAGACTTCCCACCAGAGTAGTACCCATTGGGTAATTGTTCCCCTGTAGAATCCGTCATTTCGTCTTTCAAGCAGTGATTCGACAAATGCCCGGTATTTATCTGCGGCCTGTTTAATATCAGGTTTTTCGCCCTTAGCAAAGTACAGGACTGCTTCATCAAGATCGGTAAAGAATTGTTCACTGGTGGATTGAAAGAATTCGGTATTGGCTTTTATTCCCATTGTATACAGGCAATTCGAGATTACAGGATATTCGGGGTAGGGAGTATAGTTTTTATTAAGTAGCCGGCAGGATTCGGCCTCTACTTTATCGAAACTGTTAGCTCTCCAGGTTGCATAACAAAAGCGTTTTGCCGCCCTGTTCATGTTGGCAAGCGAATCTTTGAGTTTTTTACCCATCGGCAAAAATCGTGAAGCCAGGACAATATCATGCTGTTCTATTCCCGATCGAACATCCATCTCATGCCAGTTATCGTTCACTATAGCGATATTCTTGATATCGCAGGAATCAATCTTATCTTTTAATATTCTAAGCATTCCGCTGGAAATATCCAGGACGGTAACCTTATCGACTTTCTGTGCAATAGGGATTGCCATCAAACCGGTTCCGCCGCCTATATCCAGTACCGAATACCCGGAACACAAGCACATACGGTTCATTAAATCATCTGCATAACTGCTTTTACTGGTATTCTTTTCGTAAGATTCAGACCTCTTATCCCAAAAAGCGGCCGTTTCATTGCCGGTATTCAATATGTGACCCGCCTGTATTTCCCACATCCTGTCCCAGTCTATTTCCCGTATACCGGAAAAGCTCATTAAATAACAACCTCCAATTGTACTTGGTTATTTCTATATGTATGCCGTGGCAGTCGAAGACAACCTTATTTTTTTACTCCGGTGGCAGCAATGGCAACAATGAATACGAGGTATTTCCCCCCTGTTCTATATGTCGGTATTAATCATACCACCGCTATGGCTGATTTTTCTAATTATAGAATCGGGACAATGATTTCGGCACCGACGTCATTTCGGCGCCGTAATCGAGTAGACCGGTTATTTCGCCTGTAACTGCTTTAATAGCATCCATGAAACGTGCCTGTCGATATCAGATTTCCCCTTTATTTTTTTAATGAATAATAAGCCCCTTTCAGGCAGGTTATGCAATAAGCTTTGCAATCTTTAAATATAGTTCTGCCATCCATGACTCGTTCCCCGCAGGCAACACAAATTGCTCTTTCCATTGGAGCGCCCGGCAGGTCAGTCTCGGGGATATTTACCTCGACTTTTTGCAGGAGCAACATCTCTTCGTCGGGTGTTTCTGCCACTGCTTTTAGCAGGTCTTCAACCGACAGATTTTTGTCGAAATCCTTTATAGTGGTAACACGGTATGCTTCACCGGTGGACAATCTTACAAACGTAGCGGCAAATTTTCCATAATCCACATATTTTAACGAACGTTTTCCCGGGGTACAACCGGATACTATTTGCACGGCATCTGTCATACAGCGGTCGGTTTCCACATAGACGATCAAGTCCTTATGCTTTTTTTCATGTGGGTCAAAACCCAGCGTTCGCATTGCAGCCAGTGCAGATTTGGTCCCCATAGCGATTCCGGCGCAAACATGTCCGTGAAATTCCTCTACTTTTTTAATAAAATAATAAAACTCCTCAATTCCCCTGGTATTATTCAAGTTAGATCCCCCCTTAATTGTTATATTAGACATTATTAATATACATCATTCTGTCGGAACGTACATTTTTTATATCCGGATCTAATTGTAATATTTTTTCTTTTACCCCGTAAATTAGAATTTCTATTATGAAGTAGAGATTAACTGCACATAATTATACTATAACGAGTGTCACTAAAACTTGACGATATCGAAATATTATTGTAATATCCAGAAATGCCTGAATACCTATGTATTACGAGGAAGAATTTCCTATTAAATATCTACCTTGTATCTTAGCAACACATATCGATGTTTTTTTAAGAGAATCGCTAACTTATTAGTTAATAAATTGTAATAGGGGGAGTTTAATGAAAAGAACTCAAACTATGAATTTCGTAGACGAGGTTAGTAAAATTCCCGGGGGTGAAGGTGTTAAGGTTTGCATGCAGTGCGGTACCTGCACTGCTTCATGCCCCAGCGCAAAGTTGTGGGAATATACCCCGTCGGAAATAATTGCAATGGTTCGAGCAAATCTACGAGACGAAGTACTATCCAGCAGTTCCATGTGGGCTTGCCTGTCGTGTTATTCCTGTACGGTCCGCTGTCCCCGCGATGTCGAACCGACGAATCTGTTCCATATCCTCGAGTCCCTGGCGGTAAAGTACGGGTATAAACCCCGGAATACCAATATGCCTGTAATGTATAACTGCTTTGTCAACTCTATTAAAAAGAATGGCAGGGTCAGCGAGTTCGGTATCATGCTTGGTTATTATATGTCTACCAACCCTTTTACAGCATTGGGAATGATGCCGGTTGCCTGGAAACTGTTATCCCACGGGCGTATGCCGATATCAGCCAAAAGGATAAAAGGTCGCAGAGACCTGATCAAAATAGTAGGAAAACTTAACGAGATTAGAGGTGTCTAATGAGAAGCTATACTTATTTCCCTGGATGTTCATCTGAAGCTACCGGCGTGGGGCTGGATGTATCGACTAGATCTATAGCTAAAGCATTGGGTATGGAATTAAAGGAATTGG
>JAQTVR010000105.1 GCA_028706995.1 Dehalococcoidales bacterium | reverse complement strand
AAATGCGGTATATCGCTACCCTATCATTTAGAAAGAAGTAAATGGGAATAAAATCGAAGTGGGCTCGGTAGGTATCGAACCTACGACCAATCGGTTATGAGCCGACCGCTCTACCACTGAGCTACGAGCCCCAGAAATATTTAATAAATTTACCATTTAATTATCGGCAACGCAAGATTCAATGGAGCGGGAGACGGGATTCGAACCCGCGACCACCTGCTTGGAAGGCAGGTACTCTACCGCTGAGTTACTCCCGCGATATATTATGTCAACCTGTCACCTATCTAGCCTAGAACTTTCTATATTATAACTGCTGTAATCTTTTCAATCAACTTGGTCTTTCTAGAGTGATTTACGTTTAAATAATAGCCAGTTCTTAGAACCTGTATGAATTAGAACATAATTTCCCTGTAATATTTCCCCTTTTAACATAACCTCAAGCCTGTCCTTCAGATGCTTTTTAAGTTCATATTCTCCCCTATCCCATATTCCGACTGTACCTGCTCCATACTGCCCTCTAGGAATTTGTCCAATAAAATCGATATATTCCAGGGGATGATCCTCCACCTGTACTGCCAACCGTTTAATTCCTGGTTCAACCGGAATACCTTTTGGAACAGCCCAACTCTTTAGAACACCTTCCATCTCCAGGCGAAAATCATAATGTAAATGGGTTGCATGATGTTCATGAACAACGAAACGAGCTTTCATATTGCCTATCCTTTATGATATTCAGGATAATAAAAGCATAATTCACTGCTAATCTATTGTCAAAAATAACCATGGTAAAACAAAGGGTATCAGCCGTTCAATTTTCTATTTTTAGCTTTTTAAGGTAAAATACGATGTTATCTTAGCCTGTTTAGATTATAATTTATTTGGAGAGGTGTCCGAGTGGTTGATGGTGCCGCTCTCGAAAAGCGGTCTCCGCGTAAGTGGAGCGTGGGTTCAAATCCCACCCTCTCCGCCAGTTATAAAAAGATATGAGATTGGAAACACAAAGAATAATTTCAAAATATTCTCTTAAGAGTTTTAAAGACAAGAGAGTTGTAGGACTTGTGGGAATAACTGACCATAAAATATTAGCGGTCTGGGCAATTGACTGTGCTGAGCATGTTCTGCCCTATTTTGAAAGAATATATCCGGAAGACCATCACCCTCGAAATGCCATCGAAACACTCCAAACATGGATAAATACAGGGGTATTTAAGATGGCTGTTATACGCAAGGCTTCGCTTGCATCTCATGCTGCTGCTCGCGAGGTAGGAGAGGATAATGCAGCTCGCTCTGCTGCCCGTGCCGCCGGTCAAGCGGTTGCGACTGCACATGTTCCCACTCATTCTATTGGTGCTTCAATTTATGCCTTACAGGCTATTTATAGAGCCAGCGACTCCTCTGGTGCCGATGCTGCCATAGCCAAGGAACGAGAATGGCAATACCAACACTTGCTCGAATTAAGAGAAAAATCAACTTCAGAGTAAAAAATTTTAATATTAAAAGAATTTTGTCACCGGAAGATAAATTGGAATATTAAGAACGATATGACGATAATAAACGAAATCAGAGATAAGCTAAAAGAGAATAGCGACGAAAAGACAAAGGAAAGAGGCCTTATATTTTTCAAAGAAGAAGTAAAATTATACGGCGTTAAAACTGCTACCGTAGAGAAAATCGGTAAAGAATATTTTAAAGCTATAAAAGACTACAGTAAACTGGAAATACTTACTTTATGTGATGAACTGTGGCGTTCCGGATACATGGAAGAGTCTTTTATTGCCTGCAACTGGTCTTATTTCATTCATAACCAATATGAGGAAACAGACTGGCCGGTTTTTAAAAAGTGGATAGAAAATTATGTTAATAACTGGGCATCATGCGATACTCTTTGCAATCATACGATCGGTTCTTTTTTAGAAATGTATCCGAAGTACGTAGATGAGTTAAAAAAATGGGCGAAATCCGAAAATAGATGGGTAAAACGCGCTTCGGCTGTGTCGCTGATTATTCCTGCAAGGAAGGGGCTATTTTTGAAAGATATTATTGAAATTGCCGGGATATTACTTTTAGATAAGGATGATTTAGTCCAAAAGGGTTATGGCTGGATGTTAAAAGCTGCCAGTCAGGCAAATGAGAAAAGTATTTTTGATTTTGTCATGAATAATAAACAAACAATGCCCCGAACTGCCCTGCGCTATGCGATTGAAAAAATGCCAAAAGCATTAAAAGAAAAGGCCATGGAAAAATAAGAAGATAATTTACCACTAATCAATTATGAACACCCATACTTATCGAGGTTATTGGAATGATCAAGCTGGATTTTAAAAAAGAATATAAACAATTATATTCACCTTCTCACACTACTGTTTCAGTAGTGGATGTGCCTGTTTTTAATTATATTATGGTCAATGGGCAGGGGGCACCCGATGGAGATGACGCTCAGCAAGCAATACAGGCACTCTTCCCTGTTGCATATACAATTAAGTTTATGATGAAGAAAAAAGAGTTAGATTACACCGTTATGCCGTTTGAAGGCTTATGGTGGGCGGATGATATGGGTGATTTTGTTAGAGGTATAAAAAATAGGTGGAAATGGACATATATGATCATGCAACCGGATTTCGTTTCTATAGAAGACTTCGAAGAAGCAATTATTAAAACAAGAACTAAGAATAACTCGCCTTCATTATCTAAAATCTATTTTAAATCGCTTAAAGAAGGGAAGGCGGCCCAAATATTACATATCGGGCCATTTTCAAACGAACACGAAGACATTAAAAAAATACCCTACCATATAATAAAAATTGGTGGAGATTTCGATGGTCATAATGAAAAACATCACGAGATTTACCTAAGTGATTTACGCAAAGTATCCCCGGATAGAATGAAGACTATATTACGACAGCCCTTCACTATGTCATAGCATAAAAAATAACCCTTGCTTGGAGGGCTGGAATAAAAACATAGAATATACTAAAATATACCAGCCTATTTTTATTTGATTTATCTTTTGTATCATTATGGAGAGGTGCTGGAGTGGCCTAACAGGCACGTCTGGAAAGCGTGAGTCGGGGAAACCTGACCGTGGGTTCGAATCCCACCCTCTCCGCCATCATTATATAAGTAAAACTCGTACTTTTAAATCAATCGATATAATTCCCCGGTGCAACATTATCTCTTATTGTGCTAGAATGGAATCACTTTGACTATCAATAACAACAATAAAATATACTGGATTGGTTTTAATTCTATCCCCGGTATCGGTAGAGTAAAATTTACCCAGATTGAGAATTACTTTGGTGATATGCAGAGAGCATGGAACGCCCGCCCAGAAGATTTTATAAAAGCGGGGCTGGATAACAATGCAGTAAATGCTATAATTGAATGGCGCCCCCGTATTTCTCTTGCGGCAGAGATAGATAGACTGAAGAAATATGATATTAAAGTTTATAATTATCATGATGACTGTTACCCACGCCGTCTAAAGGAAATTTATGACTTTCCTCCCGTTATCTATATAAGAGGAGAAATACTTGCTGAAGACGAATATTGTCTGGCAGTAGTAGGAACGAGGCGTCCCACTGTTTATGGTAAGCAAATAACTGAGGAAATAGTAACAGAACTGGCGCGTAATAAAATAACCATTGTCAGTGGATTGGCAAAAGGAATAGACACTATAGCGCACCAGAGCGCTCTTAATGCCAGCGGAAGAAGTATTGCCGTTATGGGTGGTGGACTGGATACAGTTTATCCTGCTGAGAATGTCAATCTCGCACGTAATTTAATAAAAAATGGAGCGCTGGTAAGTGAATATTCACCAGGAGTAAAACCCAGGCCTGAAAATTTTCCAAGGCGAAACCGTATTATGAGCGGGATAAGCCTTGGTGTCCTGGTTATCGAAGCCGGAGAAACCAGTGGTTCTCTGATTACAGCGCACTTGGCATTCGAACAGGATAGAGAGGTTTTCGCCATTCCCGGAAGCATTCTTTCTCAGGCAAGTAAAGGCACTAACAAGCTCATTATGGAAGGAACAGCTAAACTTGTCCGCAATGCTATAGATATACTGCAGGAGCTTAACCTGACTGCCGTTGTCGAACAACTGGAAATGAAGGAGGTCATTCCTTCTTCGGTTACGGAAGCATTGATATTAAAATATATAGGAGCGGAACCTCAACACATTGATGAAATTTGCCGTGCAAGTACATTCCCCATATCTACTGTCAGCAGTACGCTGGCAATGATGGAATTAAAAGGCATGGTTAAACAAATTGGTAATATGAACTATGCCCTTTGTCGAGAAATACGTGAAATAAAAGAGAAATATACAGTTGAGTAGATTAAATGAAAAATAATTTAGTAATTGTCGAATCGCCCGCTAAGGCTAAAACCCTGGCTAAAATCTTAGGCAGGGGTTATAACATTAAGGCATCCCTCGGGCACATCAGAGATCTGCCCAAAAGCCACCTGGGAGTAGATATAGAAAATAATTTCGAGCCTAAATATGTTGTCGCCAGGGCTAAAAACAAAACAGTCAAAGAGCTCAAGGATGCTGTTAAGACAGCCTCTACAGTATATTTAGCGACAGATCCCGACCGTGAAGGTGAGGCCATCGCCTGGCACCTGGTTGAGGCTATAAAATTGAATGACCGGCATTACCATCGTGTTACTTTTCACGAAATAACTCCGGAAGCTATTAACAGGGCCTTCAAGTCACCTCGTGAAATAGATATGCGGCTGGTAAATGCACAGCAGACACGTCGCATATTAGACAGACTTGTCGGTTATA
>JAQTVR010000104.1 GCA_028706995.1 Dehalococcoidales bacterium | reverse complement strand
TCGATTTCCTGCGGCTTTATCCATTTAAAATCCGTATGTTCCCAATCTATTTTTATGCCTGGTTTTTCCCTTATATGAAAAAGGTAGGGATGCACCATCCATCTTATAGCTCCGTCTTCTATGGTGAGGATATTCCAGGCTTTCACCAATTCCATGTCAACGGGAAGTAGTCCTGTTTCTTCTTGTATTTCAACAAGAGCCTGCCTGTCGCATACAGTTTCGACATAACCGCTGACTCCAGCCCACACACCACGATGAGTGCCTACTTTCTGGCTGCGTTTTAAAATCAGGATTTTTCCATGGTGCTCCAGGAAACATGTTACCACATGTTTTTCAACAGGTCCTTTTTTCACTAATACCCTACTTCAAATCCGATAGATATTCCTTTAGCCATAATAGAACGGCTTCCGCCGCTTTTTTCTTATTTTGCTCCCGGTTACCGTTCAGATTTATCTTACGACTGTATGTTCCATCCTTATGCGATAAACTGAGGTAAAAGAGACCCACCGGTTTTTTCCCGGTAGCACCACCCGGTCCGGCAATACCAGTATCCGCCAGACATATGTCTACATCCAGCACCTGCCTGCCCCCATTAGCCATCTCCTCTGCTACCTGTGGGCTTACAGCACCGAACTTATCCAGCGTCTCCTGCTTGACATCAACCAGGTTGACCTTTGCCTGATTGCTGTACGATGTGATTGAGCCTTTAAAGTAATCCGAGCTTCCTGGAATATCGGTTATAAGATGCGATATCAAGCCGCCGGTTGCCGATTCTATGATCCCCAGCGTCAAACCCTTCTGCCGCAGCATTGTTCCAACTTCTTGTGACATATTTTCCATTTTTATCCCTTATATTCTTATTATATCTAATATTGCTATTCTACTTGTAATAATCCACCCGACTGGCCGAAAAATCATTTTCATAGACAAACTAAAAAGAACGATACCTCTGGTATTTATTGACTTATTTATACACTGGTGATATCATCCAAATTCGTACAAGCAAAAGAATATAACAATTCGAATGGAATGTAAATATAAAAGGGGATAAAAATGAAAGGATTATCGGCAACTTTTTCAACAATAGGCGTGTTATGCATACTGATGACTATTTTTACCGTATTCGAGATATCGCCGGCATTTCTAGAGAGTGGGATGGGGATTGGTGAAGTTATGGTAACTGCTATCTTCTGGATAGTTTTATCCATCTTGATGCTGCTTACGGGAATCGCTTTCGGCGTTCTAAACAGAGAGTTATAGAGCTTTGGTAAAGCACCACAATCAGCAGATGCCCCTGAACATTGTCGGAACGGAAACAACAGCTAAAATAGCAGTCCAAATTTCTCCCGGCGCTTCGAAAAACGAGATCACCGGGATAGTAAATGATATTCTGCGTATTAAAATAGCTGCTCCGCCGGTCAAGGGGAAGGCTAATAAAGAACTTATCGATTACTTAAGCCATCTTCTATGTATCAGTAAAGACAGACTGGATATATTAAAAGGCCATACCTCAAAAAACAAGCTTATATCGATAGATGGCTTAAGTAAAGTTTCCGCGTTAGAAAAGCTTTTATCATCAACAGCACCCTAACAGATATAGCCTCTCTTTTTTATCTTGTTAAATGGTAGAATTCTATAATATTCCCGCAATTGTTGCAGCGACATTCATGGCTGTTTTCTTCCTTATTGACCGACACATAATCACCTTTTGAGTGTACCTCCTAATTTTGAGTTCATACTTTATAAATATATACTTCCGTTATTCCCTGCCATTACGAGTCCTTTTTATCAATTTTATGTCAGATGGATAGAGCTATCGCCAGATTGACCAGCGTTCTCACCGGTATGCCTGTGCCGCCCTTAATTGTATACTTTCTTTCTTTATCGCTGTAACTGGTTCCGGCAATATCCATGTGCGCCCAGGGCGTATCGCCCACGAATTCAGACAGGAATAACGCACCTGTAATCGTACCGCCGCCGCTATCACCGCAATTCTTCATATCGGCGACATCGCTCTTTAGCTTTTCTTTATAATCTTGAAATAACGGCAACTGCCATACAGGCTCACCAGCCTGTGCACCAGCAGAGATAACTTTATCAATAAGTTCCTGGTTGTTTCCAAGGATACCGCTGCACTGCTTGCCCAGCGCCACTACACAAGCACCGGTCAGTGTTGCGACATCAACGATAGCCTTGGGTTTTGATTTATTTATATAACCCAAAGCATCACATAAAATCAGCCTGCCCTCGGCATCGGTGGAGATAATTTCTATCGTTTTACCAGTCAGGGCAATTAAAATATCGCTGGGTCTGATAGCTCCGCCGTCGGGCATATTCTCTACTGCCGGAATGACGGAGGTAACATTTATTTTCATCTTGAGCTGAGCAATGCTCATTATCGCTGCCATAACCGAAGCCCCGCCGGACATATCGTCTTTCATTTCTTCCAGCTGTGTTGCATTTTTAAGCGAGATGCCTCCGGTATCGAAGGTGATACCCTTCCCCACCAGGGCTAAATCGATATCGCCGGATTTTCTGCCCTTATAAGTAAGAATTATTAACTTGGGTGGTTGGGCGCTACCCTGCGAAACACCAAGCAGCGCACCCATCCCCAGTTTCTGCATCTCTTCCTTTTCAAGTATTGTAATATCGATTTTATTATCCTGTGCGATTTTTTGCGCCACTTCGGCCATAGCTGCCGGCGTCATGTAGTTTGCCGGTTCATTGACCATGTCCCTTGCCAGTGAAACAGCTTCGGCAATTATCTTGCCTTTATCAGCCCCCTGTATCGCCAAAGGGACGTCATCCTCTTTCGCAGCCAGCAAAGTCAGCTTCTTTACTTCATTAAAATCGTTCTCTTTGGTTATATGTTTTCTAAAAGAATAGAGACCCAGGATTGCCCCTTCGGTTATTGCCTGCGCATAATCTTCGAGCGTAACCTGTCTAATCTTTGTAATCAATCTGGTGGAAACAGTTATATCCGAAACCTTTTTATGGCGAAGTGTTCGGCATGTTTCGGCTACGCTCCCCCTTATTCTATCCGGATTAAAATCTTCCTTCTTGCCCAAACCCATAATGGCAACATGTTGCGATGGAAGTTTCCCCAGTGTGTGAATAACAGTAATTTCACCAGGTCTGCCTTTTATTTCTCCCCGTTCGATAGAAGTAGAAATAGCTTTTCCAAGCTTTTTATTCAAAAGTACAATATCCCTACCCGGTTTGATTTCCCCCTCGAAAATTCCCACGATCACAGCACCTGTTTCAATCTTTGTGATGTCGCCGGTATCTACTTTAATATCCATATAAATCCCCTTTCAGCAAAGATCATTTTATATCATTTTTACTTCTTCGATTATTTTTTCTAAAACAGGTGTATAATCTATAGAAGTATCTAAAGCATAATGCTTGCGCTTTATTTTATCAACCGATTTTTTCATTTTTTGATATACTTTCCAATCTGCACCCGAGCTATTTTCCTCATCGTTAATCCTGTTTCTTAATCTTCCTTCTACTATGGAGGGCGGTGCATCTACCTGAACCATTATCAACTTCACTCCCAGTTTATCGGATATATCATAATAACGCCGCCGATGTTTTTCCGTTAGATTGGTTGCATCCACAATTATAGGAACACCCTCCTTTAACAACTTTTCGCTTAATAAATATATAGCCTGGAAAAGCCGGGCATTTTCCGAACGGTCATATTTCGGTACTTTATTCAGTACCCGCCTCAGTACGTCACTCTCCAGCACTACAAACGGCAACCTCTCAGAGAGTTTTTTAGAAAAGTAGCTTTTGCCTGTTCCAGGCAATCCGCAAACAACAACCAGCACTGGATTTGCTACCGGTTCCGGTAAATCTTTGAGACTTGAATAGAGCTTATCAGCGTCAGATAATGCTTGAATCTTTTCCACAAGATGAATTATAGAGGATTTATGTGTTGATTAGCTATAGAGACAGACAAGTAATTAAATGCCTTCCCCCGGAGAAGGTCGCATCCCCAATGTATCGGGACTTCTCCAATGGGAAGCCTTTTATATTTAATTAACTGTCATTCTGGAGGGAGCGAAGCGACCGAAGAATCTTGGGGGAGGGGCAATATTTTCCCCCAACCCCAGATGCTTCGTCCGACTGCGGCGTCCTCGAGCATGACAATGGTGAAAGAGTGCGTAAAATATTTTAAATTTATTAATATTTTCTAAAATTTTCTATTGACTTAGCCTACTTCAAGTATCATACTTTTTGTAATAAAATGATAATTGACTTTTATGTGTAAAATAGGATCAAGAGTTTCAAACTGATAATTGCAAGATTGTTTAAAAAGTTATTCAGACAATAGCAAAACCATAGGGGGTTAAAGTGAAACGATTATTAGTAAGCGTCTTACTGGTTGGAACTCTTCTTTTAGCTGGGTGTACAACGGAAACAAAATATGTTAATCAAACTATACTTTCAACACAAACTATGTTCTCCTACTCAACTACCACAGCAACAACCACTTCTATCTTCACTACAACACTCCCAGCGATAACTAAAACGAAAACTACTACGTTAAGTAATGGGACAATAGCAAATCAAACAATAACTCACACCTATACAGTTGTTCTTGGGGGGGCTGATATCGTTGAAAGTAATATTAGTGGGACATTCAATGGTTGGAACGGCTGACCTTTCCCCTAAAAACAGTATCATCTTGACTTAGAGTTCTGCGGTATAATAAAAAACCGAGGAGGATTCTAGTGAAAGCAAGACAATACACCGAAGAACAGATCATAGCGGTACTAAGGGAAGG
>JAQTVR010000103.1 GCA_028706995.1 Dehalococcoidales bacterium | reverse complement strand
ATCCCATTTCGATAACTTCGGCATCGATTACCGGGTCGTTGTCCCCGATTGCTTCATACCCGAACTGGTGGTGCTGGCGGAATCTGCCTGCCTGCGGTCTTTCGTATCTGAATATAGAGGTTAAATAATATAGCTTTACCGGCTGGGGGAGATTATGCATGCCGTGTTCTATATAAGCGCGGCAGACCGACGCCGTTCCCTCCGGTCTCAAAGTTATATCGTTGTCCCCCTTGTCCTTAAAGGAGTACATCTCTTTTTCCACGATATCGGTGTTGTCACCGATGCTGCGGGAAAAGAGCTTCGTATTTTCAAAAGTCGGTGTATCGATGCGCTCATAACCATATAATTGGCATACATGAGCGGCTTTTTGCTCTATATACTGCCAGTAGGCCTGTTCTTCGGGTAGAATATCCGTCGTTCCACGTGGTGTCTGATACATATTATCTCCTATCTATTCCGGGCCGGAATACAGTATTAACGATAGATTTGTAAAGATTTACTTTGCCAACTAATCTATGTTACTTTATACTAAAAGCATAATCCTTATGTTAAAACAAAATAACACATCGGTCAATATGCTATTGGAGAAAGCATCCAAATACCTGCCCCCGGATAAATTAGAGGTGGTGGAAGAGGCGTATAAGTTTGCCGAAAAAGCTCACCAGGGGCAGTTGAGAGAATCGGGAGAGCTTTACCTGGAACACCCGCTCCAGGTGGCAATCAGCCTGGCAGATTTGCAGCTTGATGCGAGTGCGCTGGCAGCTGCATTACTCCACGATGTATTGGAAGATTGTAGCATAACCATTGCCAAAATCGAGACTAAATTCGGCTCTGAAATAGCCAAGCTGGTCGATGGCGTTACCAAGTTAAGCCAGTTATCGCTGCAACTACCCGAGGGAGTATCCAGAAAGAGCAGCGCTGCCGATAGCCAGCAGCAGGCGGAGAGCCTGAGAAAAATGCTGGTAGCTATGGCAGAAGACCTGCGGGTGGTATTTATCAAATTAGCAGATCGTTTGCATAATATGCGGACGTTGGCGGTGCTCCCTCCTGAAAGGCAAGTGAATATAGCCCGTGAAACTATGGATATCTATGCGCCGCTGGCGCACCGCCTGGGTATTTGGGAGCTTAAATGGGAACTGGAAGACCTGGCTTTCCGTTATTTAGAGCCGAAGAAATATTCGCAACTGGCAAAAATGGTAGCCGGCAAGCGTATCGAGCGCGAAGACTTTATCGCCTGCGTGATAGAAATATTGAAGAACGAGTTCGAAAGGGTTGGGCTTAAAGCAGAAATATCCGGCAGGCCTAAACATCTCTATAGCATCAATCAGAAAATACAGAAATATGCTGCCATGGGGAAACAGTTTAACGATATCTATGATCTCTTTGCCCTGCGTGTTCTGGTGGATACTATCCCGGACTGTTATAACGCGGTCGGCATCGTTCATAGTTTGTGGCATCCTGCCCCCGGTGCCTTCGATGATTATATCGCCAATCCTAAGCCCAACGGCTATCAGTCTTTGCACACTGTAGTAATGAGCTTGAAAACCACTCCACTGGAAGTACAGGTACGTACCAAGGAAATGCATTATACGTCCGAATACGGGGTTGCCGCCCACTGGCGATATAAAGAGGGCAAAAAAGAAGACCTTCATTTCGAAGAGAGAATCGGCTGGCTGCGGCAGTTAATAGACTGGCATCGTGAACTTAGCGGCACCGAGGAGTTTCTGGAATCTGTCAAAACAGATATATTTATCGACCAGGTATTCGTTTTTACCCCCAAAGGGGAAATTAAAGACCTTCCTAAAGGCGCTACTCCGCTGGATTTTGCCTATCGTGTTCATACGGAACTGGGACACCATTGTATCGGTGCCAAGGTAAATAACCGTATGGTACCCCTGGATTACCAGCTTAATAACGGCGATGTGGTGGAGATCATAGCTACCAAGCGCGACAAGGGCCCTACCAGAGATTGGATGAGCCCCTATCTTGGCTATGTCAAAACCTCCCATGCCCGCGAAAAGATACGCCAGTGGTTCAAGAAACAGGAACGGGGTGATAATATCGAGCACGGGCGTGAATTACTGGATAAAGAACTTAAACAACTGGGCTTGAAATACAGCGACCGCGAGATGCTGGCTAACGTCTTTAAGTATCCCAGCCTAGATGATTTTTTAGCTGCCATCGGGTATGGGGGTATCAGTGTTCAGAGTATTGCCTTAAAGCTGGCATTGCAGCAGGACCAGCCGCATATAATACCTGAAATTACTCCCTCGAAACCAGCAAAGTCGGCGGTGCAGGTACTGGGTGTCGGCGATCTATTGACCAACCTGGCCGGGTGTTGTCATCCCGTTCCCGGAGACCATATCGTCGGGTATGTTACACGTAGCCGCGGCATTACCATACACCGCAGGGATTGCTTTAACATCGTTAATGAAGATGAGACGGAGCGCCTGATAGAGGTGGAGTGGGGGCAGACCGAAGCTCAGTATCCGGTTAATATTCAGGTCGATGCTTGGGATAGGGTAGGGTTGGTACGCGATTTTTCGACTGTTATAGCAGAAGAGAAGGTCAATATATTAAGTATGAATGTTACCGAGCATGATGACCATACCACAACTCTGTTTTTTAAGCTGGAAATCAAGGGGCTTGAACATCTAAGCCGCCTGCTTACAAGAATCGGTGGGGTGCGTGGGGTACTCAATATCACCCGCATAGGGGATGAGGCTACTGCTAAGCAAAAACCTTTGATATAGATTAATATTTTTGTCATAGGAAATATTTTATAGTATAATGTTAAACATATTCAGGAGGAAAGTATTTGCCTAACATAGAATCAGCTAAAAAGCAGCAGAGAGTATCGCTAAAGAAAAGGGCAGTGAATAAGAACGTCGTTAGCCAGACCAAGACCATGGTAAGAAAAGCGGAAGAATCCATCGAAGCCGGTAATATCGAAACAGCCGCAGCCGATGTAAAAGCCGCTGTTAGCACTCTGGATAAAGCCAGGGGTAAAGGTGTTATTCATGCCAAGAACGCCGCCCGGCACAAATCCAGGCTGGTAAAAAGGCTTAACAAAGCTCAGTCTGCAAATTCTACCAAATAACCGTTTTCCAGTATAAATCATCGTTTAATGAGTATAGCTGCCGATAATTCGGCAGCTGCTTGTTTTTCTAAAGAAATTGCAATTAAGTATTGACAGGCATTTGTATTTATTCTAAAATAACAGAACAGATGTTCTTTAGAGAAATTCAATGAAAACGAAAGATCTTTCAGAAAGGCAAAAGGATATAGTTGATTTTATCCGGCGTTTCTGGTCGGATAACGGTTATCCGCCAAGTATACGGGATATAGTTGCCGGATGCGGTTTAAGTTCTACATCCGTTGCCGATTATAACTTGAAGATTTTAGAGAAAAAGGGGATTATCCGCCGCCATCGCGAGGTATCGCGAGGTATCGAATTGCCGGTGTGCATACCCCCGTTACGAAAATTTCAGGTGCCTATCATCGGCCTGATCGCTGCCGGTAAGCCTATTCCCGTTCCCGATAACGATACCTGGGACTTGTCTTCCACTGCTGAAACTATCGAAGTCACCAGGGATATCATACGGAGCAGGGAGGGGGTTTATGCCCTGAAGGTAAAAGGGGCCTCTATGATAGACGCTTTGATTAACGATGGCGATATCATCCTTTTGCAATCTGTTAAGACAGTGGAGAATGGAGATACTGCAGCGGTATGGCTAAAGGCAGAAAAAGAAGCGACACTGAAAAAATTCTATGCAGAGCCATCGGGTAAAATACGCCTGCAGCCTGCAAACAGCCAGATGAAACCTATTTATGTCGAACCTGATAATGTGGAGGTTCAGGGCAGGGTGATCGCCGTTATTCGTCAACTCGACTAAAATTATTTGCTTTTATTTTCCTTTGAGTATAGACTGTTGGAAATTGTAGCTGTTATTTTATATAATAATACTCAAGGGTAAGGTCGGGTGATGATTCGAAGCCAGTTTCAGACTGTAGGAAAAAATCTATTCAGTTGCGGGCTTATCTACTCCCAGAGTGGCAATCTAAGTATTCGAATGGGAGATAACCTCATCATCACGCGCCGCGGCAGCCAGCTTGGCAGCCTCGATGAGAACGATCTTATAGAAACCGGAATTTACAGGAACAACCGGGCGACTCCCCTGGCCTCTACGGAATTACCCGTTCACCGCGCTATTTACCGGATGACATCGGCCCAGGCAATAGTTCATGCTCACCCGGCCCACACAGTTGCTTTATCACTGACGGAAAGAGAAATAACCCCTAATGCCGAGCTAATCTCTGAAATTACCAGAGTGCCGGTTCTGGGGTGGAATATGAAGATATTTCCCGGAGCGCTGGCGGATATCATTGCCGAGGCATTAAAACATCAACGTATTGTTGTAGTTCATGGTCATGGTAGTTTTGCCATTGGTCAGTTGCTGGACGAGGCCTATAATATTACTATGGCGCTTGAAGAAAGCTGCCAGGTTTCCTGCCTCCTGAAGTCAATAGGCGTAAACATATAGCCTTCATTTTCTGTCTCTAACCTCTCTTATTCTTCCCTTTAAAGGTATCGAAAACGAAATCCTTTATTCCCTGGGTTTTTTGCAGTGCAGCCTTAGCTGTAGGCCAAAATTTCACTGCGATCACCAGAAATAAAATTATTGAGATAATGGTGGCAAATCCTGACCCGCTGCCAAACCAGACGATGAACGGCAGCGATATAAGCCCCAGTGCCATCGCGAATGCAACATTGCGGGTGATAATAAGCGGAACAAGGATTATGGCGATAAAAATAATCAATTGCAGGGGATACCCGTATTCAAGGAAGAGTA
>JAQTVR010000102.1 GCA_028706995.1 Dehalococcoidales bacterium | reverse complement strand
ATTAGTTACTGAAGTAATATAGCATTTTATCATTGTATTTATAGTATCTCAAGGCAGCGTATTTTGATGACCGTATAACCTATTGAAGGTATCTACAAAAAAGTATAAACTGGAATAATTCAAAAATACATTATTATAATAGCCGAAATTAAATTAATTTTGGAGGGAAAATGAACAAGTGGGTATCGACCATTGTGGTGTTTATTCTGGTAGCAGCAACTGTTATTAACGGGATATTATTTTTTCAGGCATCAGGTAAGCTTAATGACGCACGGTCTGAAATAGAAAACCTGCAGGCAAATATATCATCCCTAGACAACAATGTTTCGGTTGTTGAGGGGAGTGTTTCTAGTTTGAACGGCACTGTTTTCTCTTTGGAGAACAGTGTATCCGGCTTGCAAGGTGATATATCCGATGTGCAGGGACAGGTCTCAGGATTAGAGCAAGATATTTCTACTGTTCAGGGCGATGTTTCTGAATTAAACGGAAATTATTCATCTTTAGAGGACAATCTTTCCAGTATTGAGAATAATGTTAATTCAGTGTCTTCAAAAGTGGACGCTCTAGATGAGACAATAGACACTATTGAAGCAAGTATTTTTGACTGGACTGAAGTAGCAGAAAAAATAAAGCCATCGATTATAATGATTCTTGTCGAAAAAGATGGTGAAATGTATACAGGTTCTGGAGTAATTATTACCAGTGACGGATGGGTGCTTACTAACCGGCATGTTCTTGATGATGCAGATGCAATAATTATACTAATGTCTAATGGTGATTATTATGACGGTGTAATGCCATGGGTGGATGAAGGTCATTGGGACTTGGCAATGGTTAAAATTGATTCAATTAGCACTAATTTTATTCCCGCCACACTTGGTTCATCTTCAGATATAAAAGTTGGTGAACAGGTATTAGCTGTTGGGCACCCATATACATTAGGCACTGATGCGACATTCACTACAGGGATAGTATCTTCTTTTTCTTTTAGAAAAGATTTTGGTGATGTTTATATTCAAACAGATGCATCTTTAAATCCGGGTAACAGTGGAGGTGCTCTGGTTAATATGAATGGTGAGGTTATCGGTATAAATACATATGCATACTATTTGGCAACGGTTGATAAAAAAAGAATATTCGCTAATGGGATAGGCTTTGCAATTCCTATTGATGATGCCAAGTCTTTTATTGAAGATGTGATAGGTTAATAAATAATCATTTTAACCTATCTGTAAACGATAAGAGGGTCGATAATAAGCCCCTCTTATCGTTTACATGCTTTATAAAATTCAAGCTTTCTGTTATCCTACTCTTGAAAGTTGCTTTTTGGGAGCTTACAATGGCCTTTCTTTTCGGTAATAAGGATTATTACGACCTTCTTGGTTATATAACAATGCAATGTCCCTCCTGTAACACACAAAGGATTTTTTCAGTTAACCAGCAAAGGGAAAAACTAACTGTATATTTTATTCCGACATTCCAGTTCTCATCCAGGCAAATAATAACCTGTGAACAGTGTAAAGAAACCTTCCAGGTAGATGAAGAGTTAAAGCCTGAAGTAGCTGAAAATATGATAAGCCAAAAGAAGCTGGATTCTTTGATAAAGAGAGGGAAACTGGATTATTTAACAAATAATGTTCCAAAAAGAAGAAAAAGAAGAGTTGCCAGACTTTATTGCCCTGAATGTAAACACGAAATAGAAAAAAGTATGTTGTATTGTCCTCAGTGCGGGAATAAATTATGAGTATACTGCAAAACGTTAAACAGATACTCAGTGAATTACCTGACGGGGTCAAACTGGTTGCAGCGGCTAAAAGTGCAGATATAGCAGTGATTATGGAGGCAATTAAAGCCGGAGTAGAAATCATAGGCGAAAATTATCTACAGGAGGCGGAAGAGGCATATAAAATAATTGGCAAGCGGGTTAAATGGCACTACATCGGGCATCTGCAGCGTAATAAAGTTAAGAAAGCAGTAACCATCTTCGATATGATAGAAACCGTTGATTCTATTGTATTAGCCAGGGAAATTGACAATAAATGCGCTTTGATCAGCAAGGTAATGCCCGTATTAGTTGAAGTTAATAGCTGCTGTGAGGAGCAGAAAACCGGTATACCGCCGGATTGCACTGAGGATTTTATAAAAGAGATCTCCAACCTTGATAATATTAAGGTTATGGGACTGATGACAATGGGGCCCGTTGCCGGCAAGCCTGAAGAAGCCCGTCCATATTTTGCTTTGACCAAAAAGGTTTTCGATGATATAAACAGGCTAAATATATCTAGTGTCGAAATGAAGTATCTATCAATGGGAATGACCAATTCTTATAAGATCGCCATTGAAGAGGGAGCCAACATCATCAGGATAGGCAGCAAGATATTCGGGCAGCGGAAAAAGTAGCCTGTTTATTAAAGAGACTCCAGCCCCTTAATAATATCTTTGAGATCATCGAATGGCATACAGTCTACTCCCCCATCTTTACAAAGCGACAGCATGGGTTCAGTTGCAAAAGCAAAATGAGCCAGCCTGGCAGCCGGCATATCGGAAGCACCGTTGCCAATACTGATCACTCTATGGTCTTTTTTAAGGAAATGCCTGATATAAGCCTCTTTAAAGCCATCCCGTATTTCTTTACCATCCGGGCCTATGTACTTAGTTTCGATTCCTGTGTCTATAAAATTTGCATGTGCAGCGAATATATCTACATTATTCACACCAACATTATTAAGTAAAGTCCGGATATAAAATGTCAGACCGTTACTCACGATAAAAAATAGGAACCCTCTATTACGGCAATAGTTTAACAGCTCTGTAAAATTCGGACGCAGTTGCGACTTTTCATTGATGAAACTGGTTAAAGTCTTTTCATTTGCTTTAACCATTCTAAATGCCAGTGTATTGAACTGCCCAACCGAGATCTTGTTATCTTTATATAGCTTGAGTATGCTCCGCCAGTCTCCGTCGGCAAAAGCATCCAGTATTAAAAAACTGGTATCCTCTTCTGTCAATGTCCCATCGAAATCACACTGGACTAAAGTTTTATTATTATTTTGTTGCATAAATACATTTACCTTTCAAAGACCGATATCTTCTTCATTTGTATCAGGTTCTATTTTGTAGAGTTTATTTTCGTTCACTAAACGGTCTAAATAAAGTATCCCATCCAGGTGGTCGATCTCATGCTCCAGTGCCTGTGATAATAGACCGGTAGCCTTCATCCTTATTTTTTCCCCGTTTCGATTCAATCCTTTAACAGTAACCGAAACCGATCTCTTAACTTCACCCTGATAACCCGGAACGCTAAGACAACCTTCCATCAATTCAATTTCTCCAGACCGTTTAACGACTTCAGGGTTAATCACGCAGAAAGGTTTTTCCTCCGGCATTTGCAGAGTTATAACCCGCACGGATACACCGACCTGCGGCGCCGCTAAACCGGCTCCGTTTGCTTCTTGCATTGTCAATATCATGTCATCGACAAGTCGAAGTACGGATTTATCGATAGCAGGAATCTTTACAGCTTTCTGCCTAAGTACCGGATCGGGTACAATACATATTTCTCTTATGTTAGCCATAATAATACTATATGCAATATATAATTAAATAAGATATTGATAAGAAACGAAGAGTTTCTTAATAGATTTATAAAATATATCTTAACATACTATTTAAAATTCTTCTCATATATTCAACCTATGACGGTATCTTAGTTTATCATGTCTTGCTCGCCCATTGTCAATCAAATTGTCTATATTACCTATCTATCTTATTAATCATCTGCAAGGCTTACCCAGTTGCGTTTCAGGGATTCCAATACCGCCTCCGTACGTGACTTCACACCCATCTTACTAAAAATGGACTCAAAGTAACCTTTTACAGTACGCAAGCCAACCCCTTGCTCAAAACCAATATCCCGATTACTCATTCCTTTGGCCGCCAATTTTAATACCTCGAGTTCTCGGGGAGTGAGATGTTCGACAGAATTGACTGCAAAAGGTCGACGGGTCGCTCGCCTGTAAAGTTTTTGTACTATAGCAATGTCCAAAACAAAATCGCCTGCACGGACGAAGCGTGAGTTTATTGCACGGCTTTTCAAATATTCTATTTAAATCTATACAGAAGACAAGACAGTACATTATGTCAAGTGTGATGACTAGCGCTTCTCTACAATGACTAGGGACTCATATTTAGGCCTTAGTCTTAAGAATATTTCCTAATCACTCCTATCACTCTTCCCTGTATCTGCAGATTGTTTGGATTAACGTAGATAGGCTACATACTTTCGTTAGCCGGTTGGAGTCGGATACACTCCGGCTCATAGTATATTTTCTTCAGAGTAGCTTCTTGTCTATCAGTAAGATGAATGGTTCGATATTTCGGCGGTGTGTCTATTGTCCGTTGGAAGTATGTCGTGCCAAGGTTATTGAATCATGTCCTCCTAATAGGGTGTATGATAGTAATATGTTAATGAAAATCAAATGCCCCATATGCTAAGGCTGAGACTACACTATCGCTGGTCGAGTCAAGCTATGAAGGACCATACCGCTACTGGAGATGCCATACCATTTTCACTGTCAAGCTTAAAAATAAAAAACTCATGCATTGTCATCCCCTGAGTGAAGATGAGTTTCAAAAACAACAAAAGATGAAAGCAGTTCAAGATAAGCTCAAACAGCAGTTTCCAGGAAGATAACTTCTCAACTAACTCTTAACTTCTGGCATAATAATATTTACTTAGTGATTATTTTACAGCTGCTTTCCAATTGCCCTTGAAAGAATTCCTGTTGCAAGAAACGGAATATCTGCTACAAGGATAGGTAGGGCTAACAACCGTTTGAACAGGGGAACTTTAACCTTATTCAACCGTGTAGTTACCGCGATGCCCT
>JAQTVR010000101.1 GCA_028706995.1 Dehalococcoidales bacterium | reverse complement strand
TATCTTTGCCGGAAAGTCCCATCCCGCCGATTTTCCATCAAAGAAGTTACTGGGGCAGGTGTATGAAATGGCGGCCGACCACGAGTTCGAGGGCCGCATCGCTTTCGTGGAAAACTATGATATGCACATGGCTCGCTACCTGGTGCAGGGTGTGGATGTCTGGTTGAACGTACCCCGCCGCGCGCAGGAAGCCTGCGGTACCAGTGGAATGAAGGCTTCCATTAACGGCAATCTGCACTTCAGTGTCCGCGACGGTTGGTGGTACGAAGGCTATAAAGATGGTAATGGTTGGGCAATCAACGGCGACCTGACCTCACTGGATCCGGAAGAAGAGGATGCGGCGGACGCCGCGTCTTTTTACCGTCTGCTGGAAGAAGAAATAGTACCGCTATACTATGCCCGGGACCGGAAAGGGGTACCTCATAGTTGGGTCAGCCTTATGAAAGGGGCGATCCGTGATATCTTACCCTATTTTTGCGCCCGGCGCATGCTCCGTGAGTATACCGAGTTGATGTACCTGCCCGCAGTCCGGTCTTTACGAAAGCAGTGAAGTCTGGCCGGTGTCTTCGAACCGGTATTCGGTGCCATTGACATTTATGGCGAATCACACTTACAATTGCTTTCGATAATCTGGCTAACTTTCCCCGGTTCAATGGCGTACGGAGGTGGTAATATGAGAATCGCGATGGATATCAAGGAAACTCCGGATAGCTGGTACAACATCATTCCCGATCTTGAATTCAGTATCCCCCCGGTGATGAATCCGAGCGGCTACCCGTTGAACCACCACGACCTTGAGTACATGGCGCCTTACCCGATAATCGACCAGGAACTGGAAAGGAAAGAGCGGCGTATAGCTATCCCTGAAGAAGTCCGGGACATATATTCAAACTGGAGGCCGACCCCCATGTATCGTGCCGAGAGGCTGGAGAAAAGCCTGGGGACAACGGCCCGGATTTATTACAAGTACGAGGGTTGCAGCCCGACCGGTAGCCATGAGATGAACACCGCCATTGCTCAGGCTTACTATGCTGCTCAAGACAAGGACATTAAATGCGTGGTAACGGCCACCGGGAACGGTGAGTGGGGTGCCTCACTGGCTACCGCGTGCACTTACTTCGGCATAAAGTGCAAGGTATACATGGTACGCTCCAGCTACGAAGAGAAGGCGTTCGGGCGTTACCTTATGGAGATACTCGGGGCGGAAGTGATAGCCAGCCCGAGTGATAAAACTCCCGCCGGTAGAAAGGCGCTTGCCCGGGACCCTTACTCTCAGGGAAGCCTGAACGTCGCCTTGAGCGAGGCTTTCAACGAGGCCAACAGTCGCGACGACGCGAAGTTCTTATGGGGCACGGTTATGAACCACGTACTGCTGCACCAGACCGTTATCGGGATCGAAGCAAAGGCCCAGATGCACAAGGCCGGGAGCGATCCCGATATCATCATCTGCGCCATTGGCGGAGGCAGCGCTTTCGGCGGCATGGTTTTCCCCTTATATCCCGGCCGGAAAGCGGATACCCGGATAATCGCCGTAGAGGCGGCTTGCTGCCCCAGCTTGTCCAGAGGACGCTATGCTTACGACTACGGGGATGCGGAAGGACTATCTCCGATGCTGAAGATGTATACCCTGGGACACAACTTCGTCCCGCCGAGCGCCCGGGCCGGTGGCATGCGTTATCACGGGCTTTCCCCTCTGGTCAGCGCTCTTTATCGCGAGAAGCAGATCGAAGCAAAGACATACAGTCAGCGGCAGGCACTTGAAGCCGCCATAACCTTCGCACGGGTTGAGGGGCTAGTCACCGCACCAGAAACAGCCTACGCTCTGGCGGCTGTCTTCGATGAGGCGCTTAAATGCAAGGAGAGAAACGAGCGGAAGAACATCCTGTTCCTGCTGAACGCGAGCGGTAACCTTGACCTTGATACCTTCAAGGAATTCATCGGAGGGGCGATGGAGGATCCGGCTTCTTCCGAGGAGAATATTAACGCGGCGCTGGGACAGTTACCCGAAATAAGCGAGCGTAAAACCGGCTAGCGTTTCAGCCCGTTTTATTTCATACCGTCTGAGGTATCGTGTTGCCGCCTTTGCCGCTTACCCAGGTGCCCGAAATAACCCTTGAGCTTCTCTTTTTCCACGGTAAAGGGTCTCAATATCGCTGACCGGCGCCGTCCCCAGTTAATCCAGCCACGTGCCCAGAATATCCCTATAACGGACAATATTGCGAATCCTATCAGTCCCAGTACGCCATAGTAGCCCCAGGATAGATTTAGCTCCGGCATGTTAACGAAATTCATGCCGAAAATGCCGGTTATGAGGCTAAGGGGCAGGAATATCGCGGCGACAATCGACAGCACTTTCATGACTTCGTTTTGTCTGTTGGCGACCGATGACAGATATGTGGACAGGGTATTGTCGGACATGTCCCGTACCGTCTGGTTAAGGTCTTCGATGCGTACGATATGGTCATAGATATCCCGGTAGAATATTCTGGCGTCTCCTTTAATAATTCCAAAGTCTCCCCGGCTGATACGATTAAGCACTTCCCGCTGTGGCGCCATAACACGATGAAGATGGACCGATGAACGTTTTAATTTTAGTATCGCTTCGAGAGTGCTTTGCTGAGGATTTCGTATTATCTCCTCCTCTATATCCTCGGCGATTTCTGTCATCTTATCCACGGTAGGCAGTACATTATCAACCAGCGAATCTACGATAGAGTAGGCGAGGAAGTCAGCGCCACGTTTCATCGGTTGCCCGTCCCTTTCAACCATTTGCTTCGTGGCCTCAACGCTCAGCAGGGGATAGCTGTGGGCGCTGACCACATAATTTTTACCGATGAAAATAGCGATTTCAGCCGTTTCCACTACCTCTGACTCGACCGCATAATTCACACCATGCAATATCATGAATAGATATTCATCGAAATCATCGATTTTAGGAGGGTGTATCTTGGGGCTCACGCAATCCTCGACCGCGAGATGGTGGAACCGGAAGACCCGCTCCATGAAAAGGCCGTCTTCTTCCGTGATTTCCGTGATGTCTACCCAGAGCAAACCCTGCTTCGATTCAAAAGCGGCCAGCGTTTGTTGCTCATCCAGGTCCCGGCACAAGGTTCCTTCCGTGTCCAGGTAGTAAGTTTTTAAAGGCATTGGTCACCTCCTGAATGTCTGGGACAACACCTTACCGTCTCAGGTATTCTCTGGTAACGCTAAAGGAAATATACCGAATATACCAGCAAGAAGTAAAGAGTCTGATCCCGGGGGAGCGGAAAGGTATTCGCCGGTAAAGACGTTGAGCCATTTCCCCGGGGCGTCTTCCGGTAAAAAACAGCACCTCGATTTCTGGCTCCGGCACGGATAGTCCATTTACCGGACGTTTCTTCGGCGGGCGAGATGTTTTTTTCGTTCCGCGGGACTTTCGGAGAGGACGTTTATCCTGGCGTGGACACCTAAGCGATCCGTATCGAAAGCTCTTTGCCCAGGGAGGAAAACAGGGCGAGCCATTCTTGAGCGGCTTTATTCCCCTGCTGTGCTTTTTGCTTTAGCTGGGGATAATTTACTAATATTTAATTTATAAACAATAAATTTTCATTTTTAGAATATATAATATTAATTGTATTTTAAATTTTAAATTTTAATTTTACTAATAACAATTTTAAAACAAATAAATAAAATTTTTTATTATTAAATTAAATTTATAGTAATCAATGCACCATAGATATTGGATTAAAATACATATATGGATAAATCGAAAATCAAAGAAATTGATTTTGTAAATCCATCAACAAAACTGATTAGAACAGGTACAACACCATACATACAAGTGAAGATTTTTAGTGTAAACTGAAATGAATGAAGTTTTACTATATATACTGTGTATCTAAAATAGCTATGCTAATAAAAATAATTATTATTAAAAAGAAAGTTATTACCAATCTTTTATTTAAAACAAAAAATTAGATTTGTAAAATTCTCATAGTTGATCTTTAACCATAACCTTGTATTTTAAGTACTTTTTAAGCTGCAAATATCTTTGGACTACTTTTACAAAATACTATTAAGTTATTTGTTTTTTTGGTCTGACAGGTATTAATAAATATTTTTTAAACACAATAGTTCAACCGAATTCTTTTTCGATTATGGAAAAAATCTGATTAGAATTATAAGGTTTTTCGATAAAGGCGATTAGATTGCAGTTGGTCTCTACTTTCTCGATCGATTTTTGATCTGCCTGACCTGAAAGCACAATTGACTTAATATCCGGATAATTCTTATTGACTTGAATTAAAAATTCATCTCCCAGCATTCCGGGCATTAGCCAGTCTGTGATAATGAGTATAACTTTGATGTTATCTTTTAGTAGTTCACCTATTACATGTAAAGCTTCGATGGCATTCAGTGCTGTTTCATATTGAAACCGGTTGCCAAAATGGCCAATCAGTTCCAGTTTTAAACTAAATAGTAAAAGCGCCTCATCATCAACACAGAGAATTGCGCATTTCATGTAGTTCTCCTATTCTTAAATTGAAATGAATACTTATTGTATTCTCTCGAAGAAGTATAGGATGTTTCTTATAAAATGTCAAGAAAAAAATTAAATTTTAAAAAAAACTACCACTTTTTTCAAAATTCTCAATAATTTGTATTGAGGTATACTAATACCAGTTACTGTCTCATCCAAACCATAAAGCATTTTTTTAGTATAGTTTTATAATATGGAAATTAAAATTACAATGCAATAGAATATAAATTACTCACCTGATTAAAGTTATTTTTTTGAATACATTTCCATAACCTGTTTTAATTGATAGAAAATATATTCCTGAAGGTAAATCTCTATTTTTTGAATCTCTTCCATTCCACTCAATTTGATATCTGCCAGTGGGAATAGTTT
>JAQTVR010000100.1 GCA_028706995.1 Dehalococcoidales bacterium | reverse complement strand
CCTTACGATTTCGGCGGCATGGGCTTTCAGGTAACTGATAGGCTTGATCTGGCTGGACAGTTTCATGGGTTGCCTCCCTTTCCGGGTATGACTAAATATAGTCCATAAACAGGTCGTATGTCAAGATGGAAGGAGCAACGGGGATACCCTCCGCCTTCTATCCAATCGCATTGCAACCCAGCGCCGAAGCTTATTGCCTTTTAAAGTTTACAGTGCTATCGTTCGACAAAACTTCAGAAAAGGGGGGAGGGATACGTGGCACAGGTGCTTAAGGTTGATAAATTAATTCTGAACGGCATCAAAATGCTATCAGGCCGGGAAAAAGAGCAACTGCTCAATTATATAGAGTTTTTGAAAATAAAAGAAGACCGCGATTTCATCGAATATGTCAACATGAGAACCAAAGAGGCGATAGAATCTAAAAAAAAGGGGGGAGAGGTCTTCTTCATTAAAAGAACTGCAAAACGAATATGCATAAAACCTACTGCCTGGAAATCTCGCCTGCGGGTTAACTCTCAAAAGTCAATTAAATCTGGTCGAATGATAAATTGCATAAAAACATGACCGTCCCTCGTATTCCGTCCCACTCTAATACATTGTAAACTTAGAATCTTAAGGGCATCCCATCGTCCAGACAGACTATATTCCGCTATATTCCACATACCGACTCTCATTTTGGCCGGAGAATATCTTCAGCTGATGATACATAGAACGATAAAGGGCACCAAGTTGAACAGAATGATCCCGATCTTGAAGATCGCCATCCCGGCGTAGTGAAGAGCGTCGAACTGATCACCGGACAGTCGAAACCACCTGCCGTGTATGCTCTGAATCCAATCGTGCCCAAGCGCGAAGAACAGAAACCACACCAGCAATATTCCGTAGTTAATGATCGTACACCACAGAAGAAAGTTGCGCGTGACTTCAATGCTCATCTTTTCTCCTCCTTCGGCATTTAACGATGGGCATCGCTGGGAGCCAGCTTTATTGGCAATCCAGGGGCAATCCCGCTTTCATATTCTCATTTCGATAGACCTTGTTCTCGCCTTCAGTCTCTGCCTTTACTTTTACTTTTATTTTTGTCCTTACATTTGCCTTTATCTTTGCTTTTGCCCTTATCTTTGCCATCGTAAATATCGTTGCCACGCTTCAGGGCATGGAATTCTTTTGATCCGGGTTTGATACCCAGGCTCTGCGCAAGTACCCCCCAGCCCTTGCCTTTTCCGGATTTATATCTCTCGATAACATAATCTGTTGGCCTTCCTGACATTTCTCCAAGACGTAATACCATATAGGCATCTGCGGGTCTTCCAACATTGCTGAGTACGGCAGTGATTTGTGCATCGCCTATATTAAAGCGGGTAGCAAGTCTTGCCCTGAATCCTGACGGATCAGCTCCAGCCCTGCTGTTAAAATCTCTTGTCCAGTCAAAATCGCCTGCTGCCACTACTACTGCCGATGAAACAAGCAAAAACACCGCCGAAATCACGAACAATATTTTTTGTAGTTTCATTCCTTTTCCCTCCCTCGGCCTATCGGGATTTTCTTTTTCGTGCACGCGTCAAGAGCCGGATCTGGTCGAATGATAAATTGCATAAAAATATGACCGTCCCTCATATTCTTCTGGTTAGGCGATGGGTTATCTGTTTTTAGATTTTCTTGGGGCAAATTATAGCATCTACAAAATTATCTGTATCCAAATATTCAGGAATTATATCATAGCTATTAAGATACGATGATCTAATTGGTAATAGCTTCAAAAAAAATGACTCAACTGTTAGATTACCATTCATAAGATCGTCTAATTTTTTAATCAAACGCCACCATAAAACAATTTGAAATATTGAAGTTATTATTGCAATAACTAATAAGAAATTAAAGGAAAATCCTTTGTTAAATGCAAGGAAGTGGCCAGCTGCAACGAAGCCTAATGACAATATAAAACATATGGAGGTCACAAAAGGAGGGAATGCCCAAGAACGACTTTCAACCTTCCCTGTTAATGCTATAGCAAGTATTTTTAAACCGTCAAAGAACTTACCTTTTTTATCTATAGAATCAATTAATTCAACAATGCGATCTCCCAATTTTTCTTTTTCTTTTTCACTGATTTTATTGATTTTAGTTTTTTTGATTAGCTCCTTCATTTTTTCAGAGTCAAGATCCAGGCACCGCAATTTCCCTACGGCCATTTCCCAAGAAAAGGTAAGTTTAATTTCTTTTCCATCAGGAAAAGTGTATTTTTCATGGGATAATACTTTGCAGTAGCCTGCGTAACGATTGTGAGAGTGAAATTTATAAAAAATTATTACTGTTATAAAGCTGATGATTACTGAAATAACGAAAGATACAAATGACATGCCGAAAGATATATCATTATTGAGTATGCTGTCCTGGAGTCTGTTCATTCTGGCAATACCATACACTGCAGCTCCTGAACCGGCAAACACATAACCAACATATTTAGTAATGCAATCCTTTAAACTAGTCATTTCTTTTCTGATCAATTCTATTTCTTTTTGATTCAACATAATTGCTCTCCAAAAAGTAAAATTTGGGAAGGACAACTCTTTGTAACTAATTCAGATAGTCGGGATAGGGAGGAGCCACACCATCGGGCATACGGATCACGTACCACGGCGGTTCGGTTGATTATTTCGGCATTTCTGCCGACCGGATGTTCAGACTCCCCTATCCAACACGGACGTTCCCATCGAGGGGCATTGTCAACTTAGAATCTTAAGTGCCCACTTCCCGTTCAAAAACATCAACCCCAGATTATGGCTTTCCGACGGTAACGTTCCCGAGATCAATTTTGATACTTTCCGCAGCCGTATTCGAAATAAAAAGATCAATAGGTTGTTTGGTTTTTCTATCGAAAATCTTCATATTTCCATAAGAAATCATCGGCTGTATCAACATCGAATAATGCCCTTCAGGAAGGTTTTGAATTCTAAGAGTGAATGTCCCGTCTTCTGCAATTGATGCTTGGGGGAAATCCTTATCGTCAATTAAAATAGAGCCATCCTTGGAAACTTTCAAACCTACCTTTTGGTCAGTACCTGCGATAAACAAATGACTAGTATCACAAAAGTATGTTTTGGCAACCTTCATATTGTCTATTCTTCCGGTGATCTCTGCACCTGAGCCGCCGATCGAAAAGCTGACCGTCGGTTCTCCGGGTTTGATCCCGCCACTCGTGGCACATCCAATCATGCAAAACATAATGAAAACCAGGATAGAACTGAAAAATGCGGTCGTCTTCATTCCTTTTCCCTCCCTCGGCCTATCGGGATTTTCTTTTTCGTGCACGCGTCAAGAGCCAGATCTGGTCGAATGATAAATTGCATAAAAGCATGATTGTCCCCTATATTCATCGGTTTGCACAGATTCTCATGAGGAGTCCAAAAAATAAGTGATAATTTTCAACAACGTCCCCTATTTCGTGATGAAGCCCCGGGTTCAGGAGATAGGGTAAATGACTCCCGCCCCAGGCGGATGTCCCGCTTATTCCCAATTCTTCAAGCACGTTCTGCACGAACGCCCGCCAGTTCCCACCTTTTTGCCCTTGACAAACGGAGGCCTTATAAGTGTTATACGGCTTTTTGCCGGATGGTTACTTGGATTCCTCTTTGATCACCTGGCCACGGGAGTTAAAGGAGATCCCTTGCTGTCTTTGTGTGCCAATCATCACCGATTCGATTATCGGTACATTGACATCATGGTACGACCTCCACTTAACGATGAAGTTCGCTCCCGAACCACCGCTTTTATCTGATTCTTTTATGATATAGCGGGTCGAAGCCATGGCACTGATTTGAACCGGGCTTTTTACGTATTTTTTGAGCAAGTTGCCATCTGAATCGTAATAATTTACTTCAAGAATTGTTATGGGATGCTTCGGATCGGTGTTCCTAATACTAAGTGTTACCGCCAGATAGAAAGGATGCTCTCGGTCGCCGCTATATATATGAGAATAAACCGGTACGTAAACGGTTTGTCCCCTTGATAGCTTTACCAGAGAGTTTGCTTCTGATCGAGCCTGTGGCCATAACATGGAGACGATACAAAGAACCAGTAAAGCGATTGCGGCCTTAGCCATTCGCCTGTTTCGAGCCATTTTTTCTACCTCCTCGTCTATTCTTGTTCGGCACGTGTTTAAAATCATGCGCTGAGGCCACACTTACTTGCGAGCACCGGGGCGTCATGGAGAGAGCGGTGTGGCCCTGTAGTTATTGCTGATACCTTTTCCATATAAGAGGGCGTGTTGTATGGACTCCTTTGCGCTCGCTATGTATGTTCAATTAGTAACCGGTTTCGCTAACGCTTCGAAAGCAGCACGCTCCTGAGGTTCGCCTATGACTGCCACCAGATCACCGTCTGCAAAATTATATTCGGCGTCGGGGTTGGGATAAAACACTCCCTTCCGTATAACTCCCACAACAGAAGCGCCCGTCTGGCTGCGTATGTCTAATTCTCGAATATTCCGCCCATTCAGGGGACTGCCCGGGGACAGGTTTACCCAGGTCAGTTCCAACAGGTCCCCGGCATTTTGCAGTTGAACGATTGTACCATGATCATAATGTGTCTGATAGAGGGGGGCGTATAATTCACGGCGTACCGCGTCAGTATATCGCTGTATTTCGGTGGCGGGAATGTGGAGATGGAGCAGCGCCTGCCGCGTAATTTCCAAACCAGCCTCAAATTCCGGCTGAACCACCTCATAGACGCCGCTGCCATATAATGCTTTCATTTGTTCTATTCCTTCAGCTCTGGCGACGATATGGAGGGATGAATTAAGTAGACGGGCCTTGTGAACGATGGATTGTGAAACAACGATCGCGGGGGCCGTGATCAGCAGCAAGCGTGCTTGCTCAATTTGGGCCGCTTCCAAAACAATTGCCTGGCTCGCGTCCCCATAAATTACGGGTAAATGGGC
>JAQTVR010000099.1 GCA_028706995.1 Dehalococcoidales bacterium | reverse complement strand
AGGATAGGTAGTAGCGGATGCGGCATTGATAACAATAGGAGACGAAATAACAGAGCTAAAAACGATTAGTAATGACAGGAGAACCGGAAAAAATCTGTTAAAAGGGGCATTTTTTAGCGTATTCGACGAACATTTGAGAATGTGTTTACGGTGTAACAATTTATTCCGGCAAAACTCTCTCATAACTTTTTTCCTCTACCTGCCTGTTCTTTATTTGACCGACCCACACGATTTCACCGTTGTTGTAATCAGCTCTTATTTGATAGATGGTTAACGGTGTTACTGCATGCCCGATGCTGATATTCCAATTATCTCCGGTATAAACCGCCCTGCTATATCCTTGCAGCCGTTTACCTTCAATGTTATTAACAAAACTTGTATAATCTTTTATCAGCGCCCCCGCATCTGGGTGATGCTCCTTAATGAATGCGACTACCAGCTTAAGAATGTCCATTTTTGGCTTGCTCTCAATAGCAACACTCCTATCAAATTTATTATTGACCACCTTTAGGTAACTTAATATCCATATTCATTTACTATTCGAGAGGCAGTGGGTATGTAGGCGGCACAATTGATGGATTAACATAAGCAACAACTGAATCGTTAAGTGAGTATACCTGATAAATAGTATTTCCTGCCAATGCAGTATTATAGGCCATAAAGGTTGAACCTCCCGAATAATAAACTGAGACAGGCAAGATATACCCGTCTCTCAAAGCTCTAACCTGAAGTATATAAGCTCTATTAAAACCGGATTCATCGGCATATATAGTATCCGTATCATCATTGGCAAGCCACGTTTCCAGTTCATCTAAGGAGTTGAAATGTCTTGGATATGTTACCTTAGTCAATTCTCCTGTCAGGCTAGTATTTGTAGCTATTGCACTCGCCAAATCGGCATTAGCTGTGTCTAAATCGGCTTGGAGTCTAGCCACATTAGCAATGGAATTAGTCAACTGGGTTTGGAGATTGGTTACTTGGAGATTAGAGGTATTCAAATCTGATTGTAGTTGAGTGACTTGGGCTTTGGAGGAGTTTAAGTCGTTGGTAGCGGTTGTTAACTGAGTTTGCAGACTAGCAACATTGGCTTCCTCTTCCGCTAATTGGGTTTGTAGGCTAGTAACATTGGCTTGCTCTGATGCTAATTGAGTTTGCAAGCTGTTAACATTAGCTAACTCCGCTGCTAAATTGGTTTGTAGTGTAGCTACATTACCTTCTAGGTCTACTATGTCTGCTTTAGCCTTATTGAGGTTACTTGTCCCAATGCCATAAAGGACTCCGATGACGATGAGTCCGGCTAAAAGCACTCCAATAATAGCGAAAATACCCCAATTTGTTTTAACTCTGCTCGACTGTTGAGTCACTGATGACCTGACATATGGTTCTTCAACTGCTCTCGCAATTGGTTCTGTTTTTGTCGGTAACGAATGTGGCGGTATTACCGATTGATTTTGTTTGCGTTCTTGCTTTGCTCCGCAAGCTTCACAGAACAAACCGTTTTCTCTTACTTGAGCTCCGCATTTACTGCAATAAGGCATGATATCCTCCTTTGCCATATCTTTACTTTTAACAATGATGTTATACTCATCATATGCGACTGTCAATACCTATTTTTCTTGTAACATTTGATAGAACTTAGATAAAAATAGTTACTAACAGGGGTGTCTTTGGTGCTGGTTTAATATTATCTTGAATATTTTTTACGTACTATCGACAGTCCGCCAAATGCCGGGGTAAGAATCTGGACTTCGGTAATATCTCCGGCAGATGGGGATTCTAATCCTTCTGGGATGCCACTGAATCAGGTTTTTTAACGCCAGTTTCCAAGTTGACTATCGTCCTCATTATCATTTTTTTAACGTCTGCGGTTTCATTAATCCACATAATATTAATCTCTGGATGCTCCAACTGATAAACTCTGAAGATTTCATCAGCGAAAGATTGCCCAATCGTTTTTACTCCTTCAAAGTCCAATAATACCTCTTGAAACCGTTCAAATCTAGCTAACAAGCGTCTGGCTTGAGAACGTGAAACAAGTTGTTCTCCTTCATATCTGGCTAACTTGATTGGCACATGCGTTTTAGTAAAGCCGTAGCTATCTTTTTCAGGTGCATATGAATCGAATACACTTTGCATAGTTCGTTGTGAATATGGTGGAATCTCCATTGTAACCATTGTGCCTTTCTGTTTGCTTTCCCCTACCTCTACTAACCAATCGTGAACTTCACTTAAACGGGTGTAATGCAGTGGATTCGATAGAATCATAAATCTATCGAACATACGAGAAGTAAAGAAAATGCCTTCACCCGAATGATGTTGAGGGTCTGAAGTAAGTTTTCCCTTTGTAAGTTCTAACAGAGCATGCCTGGGGTCATTAAGTTTGAAGTATTTTTGAATTTTGTTAAAAATACCTACACCTGAGTCTGAAACAGAAAGATTGACACATATGGCATTGCGTTTAATAGAATACTCAACATTTTTCGATTCCGAATGGTCGAATACATTACGAATAATCTCGGTGAAACCGTATTGACATATATCTAACACATTTGAATTCAAGTCTTTTACATAAGGTAAGATGTCTTCTCTCCATAAAACATCTTCTTGTAATTCGGGAACTACCAATTTAAAAAATTCCTTATCAATGAAATTCACTAATTCATATTTACGTGCCCGTGTCTTTCCGCTTGCAGTAATTAAGCCCTCATTGGTTAATTTGGTCAAATAGTTCACTATAGTTTGCCTGGATACTTGAAACTCATTAGCCGTAAGTGTAGCCACATCACCGGGATGTTCGGTTACCTGGTTTAAAATGTATTCTCTTATTTTAGTATTCATAAGTTGCCTTTCTGTTGTTTATCAAGATAATATAGTAATATTATCAATTAATTGTTAATATATTGTAAAACATTTTTATATTATTGTCCATATAAACTATCAACATTGTAAAGATATAGCGGGTGAATTATCTAAAAATGGCCTTTTAAGCATTCTCGATTGTTAACCAAAATACCATGTTCAACGCCGCTATGGTTCGACAGTCTTACCATGAGCGGTATATTACTAACTCACCATGAGCGGCCTGGATAATTTATTTCCGTTCATCCTGAGCTTGTAGAAGGATTAGAGCGGAAACAACCACCAAAAATGATTGATAAGAACCCTATTTACCGAATGGACAAATGGGGAAGGCGCAGTTCTCGCATTCAAGGCAAAGGCCGCCGTGTCCCAATTCTATGATATCCCCCCTGGTGATCCTGTCATCGGCAAGTATTCGTGGCAAAAGTACATCTATAATAGTAGTACGGTTGAAAATGACCGCCCCCGGCGCTCCAAGTATGGGGATGTCTTCAAGTTCGGCGTAAAGTACCATAGCTCCGGGCATTACCGGGACCCCGTATGATATTATTTTAGCACCGCTTCTCTCTACACCTTCAACGGAAACATCGTCCGGGTCTACCGAAAGACCGCCGCAGATGATTATAGCTTCGCAACCTTTATCTATCATATCGATAAGGATACGGGCAATTATGTCTTCGTCATCCGGAACGATTACCTGGTGATGCACCGTAGAACCCAATTTTTCAACCTTCTTATGCATCACGATGCTGAACTTATCCCTGATCCTGCCCTCGAAGACCTCATTGCCGGTAATAACGATACCGACTTTCTTATTTTGGAAGGGGAGGACTTCGAGTACTTTCCCCTTGGTTTTGCATAACTCCTCTAAAGGGCCTATTATAGTTTCTGAGGTACATAAGGGAACAATCTTGGTTCCGGCAACTATAGTTCCCGGGTGGCAGACAGTATTGTTATGCAGGGTGGCTAATACTATACCCTCTATAGAGTTTATTTCGTAGAGCAAGGACTTATTTACTTTTAATACACCGTCAATAGTCGATTTTATATTGACCCTGCCCTGTTTTGGTGCTCCAAGTTCCAGGGATTCGTCAGCTACGGCTTTGCCGATACGTAGTGCAGCTTCTTCTTCATGCACCCAGTCTTCTTCCTCTTCTATAACGTATATATGCTCTTTGCCCATGCTTAACAGTTCCGGGATATCTTCGTGTTTTATTACATGCCCGCGGCGAAACCTGGGGCCTTCATACTCTCCCGGGATAATCTTGGTCATATCATAGTCTATAACCAGCCCGATGGCATCTTCTGTTTTAACCTTTTTAAGCATGGGTGCTCTCCTTGAAATAAGTCGATATTTATCATAAATAGGTTAAACTATTATCGTATTTTTTACAAGGAGAGCCAATCGTAGACAGGACTATAAAAACATATCAGGTAGATAAGTATTAAGGGTTTATGATAACCTTATTAACAGGAATTATAAAGATACAGGGAAATATGAGAGTTATTGCAGGTGAAGCCAAAGGATGTACCCTTGTAGCTCCTCTGGGGCTTAGGACGCGGCCGGCAACAGAGCTGGTGCGGGGAGCGATCTTTTCTATTTTATATGCGGTTGCCAACGATTGGCAGCTTGTACTGGATTTATTCTCCGGCAGCGGTTCCCTGGGTATCGAGGCTTTAAGCCGCGGCGCCGGTTGGGTGGACTTTGTTGAACAGACACCACGGTGTTGTGCTATAATAAAGCAGAATCTTGAAAAGACGAAGTTTACAGACTATGCACATGTTCATTGTGTCGATGTGGTCAAAGCAATATCTTTTCTTGATAAGGAGTACAATATAATTCTAATGGACCCCCCATATGCGAGCCCATTAATCGATTCGATAATAGAACAACTGGCGAATTCAAAAATTGTCGGCACGGACTCTGTGCTTGTAGTAACCCATTCAAAACGTAGTCCTCTTAAAAAAGACTATGCCTCTTTGCATCTTTTTAAAGAACACCGTCACGGCGATAGCGTCATCGCATTGTTTCGAAAGGAGAGAATATCTTGATTATTGCCATATATCCAGGCAGTTTCGATCCTAT
>JAQTVR010000098.1 GCA_028706995.1 Dehalococcoidales bacterium | reverse complement strand
TCTATCGCCGGCGTCAGAATGCGATATAGAATAATAATACATAAATTATATAACGCCCCGTTACTAAGGTTCGAATGCTATTTTATTTAACCTTTTGAATGTAATATGCTATGCTATATAAATTCACGATAGCTAGATAATTACGGAGTTACACATGAAACTTGGGCTTTTAGAGCTCGGTATAGTCTTTGCAATTTTACTTATACTGTTCGGAGTATCCCGTTTTTCAAAAATGGGGCAGAATGCTAATACTCAACAGAGAAGATATGATCCTGAAGAAGAGTCGGCTATAAGGGATAGAAGGATTGCCCTGCGAGCAACCCGGGAAGAAGAGGATGAGAGAATAAAGCAATTACGCAGCGCCAGGGGCAGGATGCTGGGATATATATTAGTCGGAGTGGGTATTCTTGCAATATTTTATATGCTTTTTATAGTGCATTGGGTATTTACAAGCTCGATATGGCTATGGGGTATCGTAATTGTCGCTATAGGTCTAGTGACGCTGTATTTATCCAGGCGCAGTTAGTCCGAGTATCGATATTGACACAAAAACGTGTCGATGTTACACTTCTTTTTTACTCTTAGAATAAACTGATTTTATTTAATAAGCAGGCTATATAGATGGAAAAATTTGGTGTTGTATATCATCCGTTGAAAGATGGAGCATTATCCATCGCTCACAAGATCGAAGCATTTTTGAACTCACGGGGTCTATCCCCTTGGCTTTGTTCGGCATGGGATGGAGAAGCATTGAGGGTAAACCTGCTCCGTATGGATTGTGCTATAACTATCGGTGGCGATGGCACTATTTTAAGGACTGCACAGGCTATAACACCTCATTCGATTCCAATAATTGGGGTTAACCTCGGGGAAATTGGCTTCTTAACGGAAATTGCCCCCAATGAAATCATTGAAAAGTTATCCATAATACTGGATGGTGGTGGGTGGATTGATGAACGGGCTATGCTTGAAGCCAGGTTAATCTATAATAGGGAAGAAGCAAGCCTGGATTTCTATATCCTTAACGATATCGTAATTGCCCGTGGCGAAATAGCCAGGATAATAAATATCGAGGCTTCTATCGATGGCACGCCTTTAACTATGTACAAGGCTGATGGTGTTATTGTCGCTACGGCAACCGGCAGTACAGGGTATTCTATAGCTGCCGGAGGCCCGATCTTGCATCCAAAGGACAGCCATTATTTACTGGTGCCGATAATGGCACATTTCAGTTTCTCTAAAATACTGATTATTCCTTCTGAATCTGTTGTCGAATTAAAAATTGCCCCTATTCATAAAGCGGTGTTGAGTATCGACGGGCATATAAGTCTGCCTATGGGGGAAGGGGATACCGTCGAAATAAAGCATAGCGCCGTAAAAACAAAGTTCTTAAGAATTAAACCGGGGGCTTCTTTTTACAGTACGCTGGAGCAGAAGTTAAAGAGGTAGAGATATGGAATACAAGATAGAAAAGGCAAGAATAAGCGATGCCAGCAAGATACATAAAATGGTAAATCACTTTGCTGCCAACGGACAGATGTTGCCTCGCTCTCTCAGTGAGATATATGAAAATATCAGGGATTATTTTGTCGTTCGGGAGAATGAAGAGGTAGTTGCCTGTGTTGCCCTGCATATAAACTGGGAAGACCTGGCCGAAGTAAAATCCATAGCTGTTACCGAGGAATACCAGAAACACGGAGTTGGCGAAAAGCTGGTAAATGCCTGTCTGGAAGAAGCTAAAGAACTTGGGATATCCACTGTTTTCTGCCTGACGTATGCCCCTGATTTCTTTGCCAAGTGCCATTTCAATATGGTGGATAAAAAAGAGTTGCCTCACAAGGTTTGGGGGGAGTGCTATCGCTGCCCCAAATTCCCCGATTGCGATGAATCGGCTTTGATTTATCATATTGAAGGGAAGAAGTAATATGCCCGAAGAAACCATATCCAGCAAGACTATTTATAAGGGGCAGATCTTAAACCTGAGGATTGATGAGGTCAGACTTCCCGATGGCACGAAGGGCACCAGGGAGATCATCGAACATAGCGATTGTATAGCTGTAGTGCCGGTCGATAATAACGGCAACATCCTTCTTGTCAGGCAATACCGCAAGCCTCTGGAAAAAATGCTTTTGGAGATACCGGCAGGAGGGATCGAGCCGGGGGAAAATCCGGATAAAGCCGTCCGGCGCGAGATGCAGGAGGAGACAGGGTTTCTTCCCGGGAAAGTGAAGAGGATGGGAGGTTTTTATGCCTCACCCGGCTATTGCCAGGAATATCTCCACTTATATACAGCGACAGACCTGCTTCCCACCAAACTACACGCCGAGGATACGGACAGTATAGAATTGGTGCCGGTTCCGCTCAGTAAGATCGAGGGATTGATTAAGTCCGGTGAAATAATCGATGCCAAGAGCGTCGCCGGAATCCTTTACTATCTGTACATTAAGTAGTTTTTAACCGAGTTGCCCTGATAGCTGCCTTCCTCCCATAACGTGCATATGAAGGTGCGCTACCAGTTGTCCGCCCTGCTTTCCACAATTGATAACAAGTCTGTATCCGCTTTCGGCAATACCTTCGTCTTTTGCCAGTTTATTGGCGACCGTAATCATGTTCCCCATCAAAGCCGCGTCTTTGAAGGTCAGGTCAACCAGCGAAGTGATGTGTTTTACGGGAACGATTAGCAGATGGGTCGGGGTTTGCGGATTGATATCTCGAAAAGCGACAATTTCATCATCGCGATAGACTATATTACTTGGAATCTTACCCTGTATTATCTTACAAAAAATACAATCATCCATAAGTTGTATTTAAACCTCCTCTTTGCGGTATACAGCCCTGCCTGTTACATATAAATCATTTCCATAGATGTCATTGGCGACGATGGCAGGCAAATACTCTATCTCCAGTTTCATAATAGCCTCTGCGGCTAGATCGGGGTAGGCGATGACCTCTGCCTTTTTTATGCATTTAGATATTAAAGCGCCTGCGCCGCCGAAGGTAACGAAATATACGGCATTGTATTTTTTCAAAGCCTCTATTACTTCAGTGGAACGGTTTCCCTTACCGATTATTGCCCTGAGCCCTTTAGAAAGCAATTGTGGTGTAAAGCTATCCATGCGGCTGCTTGTTGTGGGTCCGGCGGAACCGATTACCTGCCCCGGACGGGCAGGGGAAGGACCCATGTAATAAATGGTCTGCCCGTAAATATCGAATGGCAGTTCCTCACCTTTCTCCAGTGCCTGAACCATCCTCATGTGTGCGGCATCGCGGGCAGTGTATATTACACCTGAAATAAGAACCTTAGTACCCGTTTTCAGGCCTTTTATAAGTTTTTCGTCTATTGGCGAAGTAATTTTTACAGTATCCATATTTTTATATCGGTATTGAGACTTCCTATCTTCAACGGTTTTTATTGTAGGATATGCCACGCAAATATTCAAATGATAAATAGGGCTGTCACTCTGAGCGAAGCGAAGAGTCTTCTATACACTATCCGATGACCCGATAGATTCTTCGGTAGATACTCTCCCTCAGAATGACATTGGGGATTAGCAGAGCCGCTCGCTGGCATATTTTGCGAACGAACCTCTATCTATTACCTGTCCGTTATTTGACTCAGCCATACCCTTATCGACTGAATCTAAAGCAGCCTTGTCTTCAAATAACCATGCCTCAGATGCAGGTATGATGACCTGCGGTTTAATACAGTCGGATATTCGGGTTAATTTTTCATTTCTTTTTATAGCAGACATATATGCACCTCACTGATAATTTGTATCTCTGAACATCATATCATGACGGGGTTAATTTACAAGTGGGTTTATCCCATTTACTTCGACAACTATTGCATTGTAGTGTTTTGTAGCACAGTAGCATAGGTTAATGTCTGTTGGCTCCTCTATATAGAGTATTTCTTATTGACAATTGCCTTTAGTAGGATTACATTTTTGCATATAGATTAAATTAGTTTCACCGTAATACGTATTTATTACAAGTGTAGGAGATTGGCTGATGATTAATATAATCGGAATAGACTGTGCAACACAGGAAAATAAGACAGGTCTTGCTCTTGGCTCATTAGTAAATGGCAAACTAGTAATATCTGAAGTAACATGCGGGTCAAAAAATAGTACTTCTCTCAGTATCATTACTCAATGGCTGTCAAAATCAGATATTGCACTCATTGCTATGGACTCTCCTCTTGGTTGGCCTTCGCAATTAGGTCAAGAACTTGATGCTCACAAGGCTGGGATGATATTTAAAATTGAGGCTAATGATATGTTTAGCCGAGCAACGGATTTAAAGGTGTTAAAGGTATTGCGAAAGAAACCCATGGAAGTAGGCGCAGATAAAATAGCACGAACAGCACATCGAGCCCTGAAGCTCTTGCATGAAATTCAATCAACTACTGGGCATGCAATTCCCCTAGCTTGGAGCAACGATATCCACGAGACGAGTGCTATTGAAGTTTATCCAGCAGCAACCTTAAAGTCATACGGCATTGATACAGCAGATTATAAAAAAGAGGCAAAAAGAGAAAAATGGCACAAAATTGCCAACAGACTTCCATTCGAAGTACCTAAGGAAGACATTACTAGTGCCGATAAATTGGATGCAGTGATATGCTTACTTGCAGCCAAGGATTTTTTAGATGGACATTGCTTGAAACCGGATAACATCGAGTTGGCAAAAAAAGAAGGATGGATTTGGTTCCATAATCGTTGAAGTTAACTATATCTAGTGCCATTATACAGATTACACTTAGCAGATCGGAACACTCGGTAAGTTAGACTTCCAGCTTGGCTAATGCAATTTTAAGCATACAAATATATTAATATACACTTTAATTGCATGCATCTTGTATTGTAGTGTTTATAGCACAGTAGCATAGGTTAGTGTTTGTGACCTTTCCCCTAAAAACAGTATCATCTTGACTTAGAGTTCTGCGGTATAATAAAAAACCGAGGAGGATTCTAGTGAAAGCAAGACAATACACCGAAGAACAGATCATAGCGGTACTAAGGGAAG
>JAQTVR010000097.1 GCA_028706995.1 Dehalococcoidales bacterium | reverse complement strand
GACGCCCGGGCTGGAGGGGCTGGTTATTTCCAGTGCTACCTGTGATTCATGCAGGGCATTAAGTATATCCGCCAAGTACTTGCTGTTAAAGGCAATCTTGGCTTCTTCACCCTGGACCAGCGCATCGATTTCGCCGATATCATCGCCGATTTCCTCTGAACGCGCCGAAACAGTGAGCTTTCCGGGGGCTTCCTTAACTCCGGGAGTGATCATCAGGCGGATGATATTGCTGCCGTCGCGGGCAAAGATACTCGCCGTCTTGGCGGCTCTTAAAAACTGTGTAATATCGACTACAGCACGCGTGGTGTAGTTCTGAGGGATAAGCTGTGAATACTGGGGGAAGGCTCCTTGTACCAATTGGGATACCAGTTCGATATCCTTCAGCTTGAACATAATCTGTCCCTTAGTGGTGTTTAACTTTATCTCGATGGGGTCTTCCTGATCGATTGCCATGCGGTTGAGTTCCGCCATAGTTCTTGACGGAATTATAGCCGTCGTCTTCTTGGCAATCGGGGTTGCCAGCGGCAGTCTGTAAACAGCCAGTCTGAAACCATCGGCGGCAGCCAGTGTCAGAGTATCCCCTTCGAATTCGGCATTTATACCGGTGAGCACCGGGCGGGATTCATCGGCGGCGGCAGCGAAAACTACCTTTTCTATACCTTTGCGCAGGGCTTCGGCTTCAACGGTGGTGTAAATGCCTTCCTCAACGCCGGGAATAGGCGGGAAGTCCTTAGCATCTACACCGCTAATTCGGGCTTCGAAACGTGCGCACTTCAATTGCAATGTCTTAGTACGCGGAGAAAGACTTATATTAATCTTATCGCTGGGGAGCGTAGCTACGAACTCGTTCAGTAATTTTGAAGGAACGGTGATCGCTCCCTCATCTTCTATCTTGGCTCCGACCCAGCAGGTGATAGCCATCTCAAGATTGGTAGCCACCAGTTTTAAGCGACCCTCGTCAGTGGCTAAAAGGACATTATTGGTGATGGGAAGGGTAGTTCTGGTAGCAGCGGCTCTGCCGACACTTATCAATCCGCGGTTAAGGTTTTCCTGTAGACAAGATAATTTCATATTGTACCCCCGATATTCTCTAGTGGTGTAGTATATAACAAAAAAGAGGAGTTTAACAAGTAATTTTTAAGTGAATTTATGAATATTTAGCAGATTCTTTAGTATCGGTATGGCATTTCTGGCCGCCTGCCCCCGGTGGCTTATACTATTCTTTACTTCCCGGGAGAGTTCCGCCATAGTCTTTGAAAGTTGCGGCAGGTAAAAAATAGGGTCATACCCGAAACCGTTTAAACCCCTGGGTTCGAAGGTTATTATACCGGGGCATTCCCCGGAGCATAATTCGGTATGCCAGTCGTTGGGGTCGGTTATGGCGATAACGCTGCGAAATCTTGCCTGTCTCTTTTCCAGGGGTACATCTAACATCTGGGAGAGAAGGAACTTAACTCTATCCGTATCGGTGGCATCAGTGCCGGCATAGCGGGCGGATAACACGCCGGGTTTTCCTCCCAGTGCCTTGACTTCAAGTCCTGAATCATCGGCTAGTGCCAGCAATCCGCTCTTCCGGGCAAATGCCACCGATTTTAATATGGCGTTTTCTTCAAATATAGAGCCGGTTTCCTCCACCTCTAAATCGATTCCTATATCGGCAGGGGAAACAATTTCGCAGGGCAAGCCTTGAAAAATATTGCGTAATTCAATCAGCTTGCCCCGGTTATTGGTAGCTATCAGCAGCCTGGACATTAGCTAGTCCTCTAGTATCGAGAACTTGTCCTTCAACTTATCCATTACCTGAGGCATGGTGGTATATTCCATCTCATCCAGCGGGAGGCGATGGGGTTCGAAAGGCCCATGGCGGCGCAGGTATTCTGCAGCCCGGTTTGCCTGCTTGCGGGCATCATCGAAGGAGATATCGTCAAACATATCGCGCGGACCGATAAGCTTGCCTTCTGCAAGTTGGAATCCTAGAGACGTTACCCTGGGAGGCCCATCGAAGCGGGTAGGTGTGCTGTTGGCAACCGATACGGGCATAAGAGGTCCGTTATGCGAGCCGCGCATCCATCCCTCTACCAGGGCAGGAAGGGTGAAAGGTTCCAGTACTTCTCCCACAGCAGGGAAAGACCCCTGAGCGCGAACGATACAGACCGGGTCGTCTTTGCCGACGTAACGTCCCGCAATATATGAGAGTTTTTGAGTCGAGGATACGGCGGCTATCTCGCCGGTATCCCTGCTGTAAACAGCTTTTACAGCATAGCGGGAAGGGGCGCCGATAAAAACGAGGACATCATAGATCTCTTCGGGGGTGTTAAAGATTATTTTCTTGTGCTCTTTGACATCGTGGACCTCAAAAGAGAAGCCCTTGTGCATATTTGGGGCAATAACAAGCCCGATAGTATTAAACGGATCGGCGAACATCTTATATAATGGCATATTCCAGGCACCGGACGATGTCTTATCAGCCATGAAAATGATCACCGGTTCCGAGGTGCGTTCATTAATCCCCATCTCGGCGACACCGGGGCCCATACCCTTGACATTACCTGAGAAGGCATCGGCTAACAGGTCCTGCCCGGCGCCGTAGAGTTTCAGTTTCCTGGCTACGTCAGTGCCTGTGGTAAAGGTATTCCATGCCATCTGATGGATCTTTTCATTATTAATTCCCATGTTATGGGTCATTATAAGCTGCAGATCGTCTCCGCACTTTGTTACATAGTAATCAATTAATAATCCATCTGCCTTTGACTTTTCCAGGCTCTCCTTTGCCGATTCGAGTATTGCCGGATGTGAGTCGGAATGACCTACGAAGCCACCGATATCCGCCTTAATTACACTTAATGTTACCTTCATTATTTCCTCCAAAAATCAATTAAAAATTGTATATTATTTAATAATCAATCCCTTTGCGCGCCTGTATGCCACTGTTATAAGGGTGCTTTATCATTAACATCTCGGTAACCATATCCGCTGCCTGGATAAGCCGTGTATTGGCATAGCGGCCGGTAAGAATAAGTTCTACATTAACCGGTTTCTCATCGATGAGCTTCAATATTTCGGCCACCTCGATAAGCCCGAAATCGGCGGCTATATTTATCTCGTCTGCTATTATAATATCATATTTACCGCTTAGCATTTCATCTCTTACTGTGATCAGTCCCAATTTCGCGTATTCTCTATCCTCCGGCTGAATATTATTTTTATCTACCCAGCCATCTCCGCCGAAATTCTTTATCGTGACATTAGGAAAAGATGAAAAGGCAATCTTTTCGCCATGAATATAGTTGTTACTCTTCATAAAAAAGGCGATAAACACTCTTAATCCATGTCCGGCAGCCCTGACAGCGATACCGATAGCGGCAGACGTTTTGCCTTTACCATCACCGGTAAAGATAGAGACCAAACCCCGTTCCAGTTGCTGTGGCGACATTTTACTCCTGTCGAAAAAAGTGGCAGATGGCATAAGCCCACATATTATAAACAGTTTATCAACCGGTATCGAGGCGTGTCAAGAGACAAAATATACTGAAATGGTATGTCGTTTTTTAACCGCAAGTGAAATCACACGGCTTTTATTAATCCTTATATAATAAGCGGGTATGCTATAATAGTTATAATATGGATTTTATTCTCGGAGGACTTTTCTGGAAACGACAGATTTAGCTCATAAAATAGTTGAAATAGCCAGCGATAAACAGGCTATAGATATAGCACTGTTGGATGTCAGGCAAATATGCAATTTTGCCGATTACTTCGTGCTTTGCAGTTGTGATACTGTTCGCCAGATGGATGCAGTGAGCGATGCAATTGTACATTCGTTAAAGCAGGAAAATATTTATCCGCATCACCAGGAAGGTTCTCCTGACTCAGGCTGGATACTTTTAGATTATAACAGCGTCATTGTCCATATACTCTCTCTCAGCCAGAGAGAGTATTATAGACTGGATGAACTTTGGAAACAGGCTAGTCCTGTCGTGCGGATTCAATAACCAGCTATTTACTGTAAATTAAAGACCTCTTCCTTCTTGAAGAACAGGTTGATTTCCTGCTTGGCGGTTTCTACCGAATCAGAGCCATGAACCGAATTGTGCTCGATATCTATCCCCAGGTCTCCCCTGATGGTTCCTTTGGCGGCTTTAGCCGGATCTGTGGCGCCCATGATCTTGCGGATTAAATTGACTGCTCCTTCGCCCTCGAAAATGGCGGCTAAGATCGGAGTGGAGCTTATATAGCTCGTCAGGCTTTTGAAAAAGGGTTTATCCTTGTGCGGAGCATAATGCCGTTCGGCAAGAGCCAAATCCATATGCAGCATTTTTATGGCTACCAGCGTAAGCCCTTCCTCTTCGATGCGGTTTATAATTTCGCCGGTCAGACCTCTTTCCATTGCGTCGGGCTTAATCAGAACCAGTGATCTTTCTATCATATTTTTCCTTCTAATCTCTTTCTATATATAAATATACTCTGTGTGTTTATTATTCTACTTCTGTGGTTAATTATCAACCATGGTTCATATCTGTTAAAGTTCGTCTGCACACAGCGGCGCCATATTTTTATGAGGGGTTATGGGAGGTTTCCTCAGATAAATCGGTTGCAGACTGGCTGGATTATCATAGTTGCAGCTTTGGAGTTGTTTAAATCCAAGTTCGGCAAGGAAGCCGCTGCGGCGCAACCTGGCGGAAGCAGAAGGTACTATAGCTTTACTTCCCAGTTTTTCAGTAAGTTCATCAATGGTTGCCTGTGTTAATTCACCACAGAATATCGTGGCGGTATCGGTCTTCTGGCATAGTATTTCTATTGTAGTGATGTGTTCAGGTATTAACTTTTCCCATTTACCGTTTTTTTGTTGAAATAAAACCGAAGCTACTTCGCTCTTGCCTGCATTGATGATTGCACAAACGGGGATCCCTGTTTCAGCATGAGCGTAAGCGATCATCTCGAGCGTGCTTATGCCTACTATCGGCACACCCAGGCCGAAAGCTAATCCCTTGGCGGTGCTGACACCGACACGCAGTCCGTTAAAACTGCCCGGC
>JAQTVR010000096.1 GCA_028706995.1 Dehalococcoidales bacterium | reverse complement strand
TTCGAACTGGTGGATATCCCTCTCATCGAATATGCTGCCGGTAAGGGCAAACCCATAATTCTTTCCACAGGCATGGCAACAATACCTGAAATTGAAGAAGCTATCGATACAGCTCAAAAAACAGGAAATACACGACTTGCCCTGTTAAAATGCAGCAGCACCTATCCTGCGCTCCCTGAAGAAATCGACCTGAATACCATACCCTATCTAAAGGAGAGATTTAACCTGCCAATCGGATTATCCGACCATACGACAGGGATTACCACTTCGATAGCTGCCGTGGCTTTAGGCGCCTGCATCATAGAAAAACATCTTACTCTTTCACGTGACAACCCCAGCCCCGACAGCGCCTTTTCATTGGAACCTGTCGAGTTCAAGGAGATGGTTCAAAAAATTAGAACTACCCGTAGAACAACTGCTGAAATTAACAGAAATATAACCATAAGTGAAAGAGAAACTGAAAACCGTAGATTCCGCCGCTCACTGTTCTGTGTTAAGGATATTAAAAAAGGCGAGCTGTTTACTAAAGAAAATACCCGCTGTATAAGGCCGGCTTACGGCCTGCACCCGCGGTATCTCAAGGATATTTTATGCAAACAGGCTGCATGTGATATACAACGCGGCATACCAATCGACTGGAATATGCTTTCGAATGGAGACAAGATAAAATGAAAATCTGTTTTATGGGACTCACAGGATACCAACTATTGAATGGCAATAATGCAAGTCATGTAGTCGGGCCGGATGTCTACCAGATCCTGTTAGCCCGGGAGTTATTAAAACATGGTTTTCAGATATCTTATATAAATTACGATGAAGGCGGCGATAAAACCGAGTGCATAGATGGCATCGAGGTAATCAAGATATACCCTGTTAAAAACAACCTGAACATCTTTCAAAAAGCGCGGGCAATCGCACAGGCGATGAAACAGGCTGACGCCGATATTTACTTTCAACAGGGAGGCGCCGGACCTATCACCCCGTTGCTTTGCCGCCTTACCGGTAAAAAATTCATTATGTCCATCGGGCACGATGCCTACGTCGATCCGGTACTCAGGAAGACCAGCGGCTTTAGATTCAATTTAAAGACTTATCTGGAAATAAAAATGGCACATACGATTCTGGTACTCAGCCGGTCACAACAGAATATGTTAAAAAAATATTTCGGGAGAGACAGCGATATAACTAGAATTCATATCACGCTGCCATCAACAGACATCCCTATAAAGACGCAACCTCCCCTTGTACTATGGGTGGGCACTATTTATCCACGGAAACAGCCGGAGCTTTTCCTGGAACTGGCGAAGGTTGTACCGCAGGCAACATTTCAGATGATAGGCGGCAGCCTGGATAGAGAATACTATAAAACCATCGAAGAAAAGGCTAAAATAATTTCCAACCTCCAATTCATTGGTTATGTACCCTATGATAGAATAAATGACTATTTCAGCAGGGCATCTCTATTCGTCAGCACTTCCACATCAGAGGGTTTCCCCAATGTGTTTATACAGTCATGGATGAACTACACACCGGTAGTTAGCCTTAATATCGACCCCGATGATGTCATCAAGAAAAATGGGCTGGGTTTTCATTCAATGAATTTCGAACAAATGGTTTCGGATATAAAAAAATTGCTCGAAAATGACGGACTACGAAAGTATTATGGCATAAACTGCCGCCAATATGCAGAGGAAAACCACAATATTAAAAAAGTGGTAGAAAAACATATCGAGGTTTTTAACCGGCTGTCAGTCAATCGGTAAAATTCCCTGTTATTATTATGATTTTCAAACCACCTGAACAATCTAATTAACATTTATCACAACAATTATTTTATATTTCCATTTTACTTCTTGCCAGGCATATATTTTATATATATAATGCACATATGAAACAGGAGCTTATCGATATACTTGTATGCCCGCTTTGTAAAAACCAGCTCAAGCTTGAAGTAAATGAAAAAGACAAAGAGGAAATTGTAAACGGCGTACTGTTATGCCGGAAATGTGATATTACCTACCCCATAACAGATACGATACCCAATCTATTACCACCGGAACAATAAATTTGACTTCAGCTTATATTTATTAGGGAGCAGTATAAAACCGCCCCTGCCATTGGTTCTTTCCCCCAAACACTTAAAATTTCTTGCTTTTATGAATATAAATATGTATAAAAAAGCCTACATTATTGTAATTATATATTGACAAAGGATTATCAACTATAATACACTTTTCCTATATACTCTAATACTTAAATTTTGCAAATAAGACGGCTGGGTTCTTGTTACTAAAATCGATCTTAAGTCGTGTACTTTTAAAGATTACTTATAGATCTTTATTCTAAATAGTGGTATCTTCTATTTAGGAAGGGAGAGTGTATGGGAAACAAGCGGTAAGCAGCTTCGTTTAAGAGCCACAAAATAGTAAAATCATAGATTATCTTAATTTGTTAAAATATTATTCAGGTTGAAGGAGTATAAATGGATACACTCTCTTTAAGACCCAAAGCGACAAGACGGGAATTTTTACAGGTTGCAACCGCGTCACTGGCACTGCTCGGGCTCAGCCAGGCTTTGTCGTCCAGAGTAGTAGAAGCAATCGAATCCACATCGGGGAAACCTGCTGTGATCTGGCTCGAAGGTCAGGATTGTGCGGGTTGTACGGAATCCTTCTTGAACAGCCTGGAACCGACAGCGGCATCCATATTGCTGGATACGATTTCACTTCGCTATCATGAGACTGCAATGGCTGCTTCAGGTTATCACACTGAAGAAGTTATGGGGAAAACTATAGCTGAAGGAGGCTATCTCCTGGTCATAGAAGGATCAATTCCCCTGGCTGAAGATGGTATGTATTGCACCGTAGCAGGTAAAAAATTTAAGGATATCGTTAGAGAATGCGCCGCCAATGCCGCTGCCATTATCCCGGTAGGCGCCTGCGCTACTTTTGGCGGTATTCCTGCCGCCGGACCAACAGATGCAGTCGGATACCTTTATCGAGGCACTAAACTACATCACGAGTACGATGATGTAACTGGCGATAAACCGGTTATTAATCTTCCCACCTGCCCGCTGCACCCGGAACGACTGGTAGCTGTGATCGTTCATTACCTTACCTTCGGTACTATACCGGAGTTGGATGACTTCCAACGACCGTTAGCTTTCTACGGAGAATCCCAGCACGATAATTGCGAGCGCCGCGGACAATTCGAGGCCGGTCATTTCGTAACCGACTGGGGAGACCCGAGCCAGAACGGTTACTGCCTGTATCTCAAGGGATGTAAGGGTACATGGACAAAACAGGATTGCTGGAAACGGCTCTGGAATGACAGAACTAATTATTGTATATCAGCTAATGCTCCCTGCGTGGGTTGCAGTGAACCCGAATTCTATGAGCGATTCAGCCCATTATATGAAAGACAGTTCGACATCACCCTACCCGGTATCGGAAAGGTAGATATAGACAAGGTTATGGCCACTGTAGCAGCTATTGCTGCCGCCGGCATCGGGCTGGATACCATAATTTCTAAAGTGAAAGGAGAGGAGGATAGTTAAATGGGCGAGCGAATTATCATTGATCCGATTACCCGTATCGAAGGTCACCTCAAGATAGAAGTCGAGGTTGAAAACGGAGTGGTTACCAATGCCTGGTCTACAGGGACAATGGCAAGAGGTATAGAAGTTCTTCTCCAAGATAAAGATCCCAGGGATGCTCCTTATGTTTGCAGCCGTATCTGCGGTGTTTGTCAGGGGGTTCATTCCATAGCTTCGGCTCATGCGCTTGACAATGCTTTCGATGTCGATGTCCCCGAAGCCGGCAGAATAATGCGTAATCTTAACTGCTCCGGCCAGTACATGGGTGACCATTACATACATTTTTATGTACTCTCGGCACTAGATTATTTAGATATAATGGCAGTAGCCAGCTATTCGGGAAATGATCCCGGATTACTGGCAATAAAAGACAAGATTTCTTACTTGGCGAGTAAAAACGATACATCGCCTTTTACACCCCGCTATGAACCCGATGAATATTGCGTAAATGACCCGGAAATTGTTACTACGCTGGTATCTCACTACATTAAAGCTATCGAAATGAAAGCTAAATCTATGAGGATGCTGGCTATAATCACCGGTATACAGACGCATCCGAATACAATTATGGTAGGCGGCTGTTTAGCCACTCCTACAGTCGAGCAACTCAGGGAGTTCAAAACACTGTGGGATGAGCAGGTTGATTTCGTAAATAACGTTTATATTCCCGATGTTACTTTTGTAGGCACCGGTCCGCTTCTCCCTCTGGCTACAGCAGGTCTTGGCGGCGGACTCCAGAATTATCTGTGTTACCCGATGTTCCCGCAAAACGACTCCGCAAGTAATAATGACCGTCCTTTCGGCGGCAGAAACCATCTGTTTAAAGGCGGAGCTATCATAGGCGGCGCATTAAATACAGCTGAAAATGTGGATTACAGCAAAATTACCGAATCGGTAAAACATTCATGGTATGATTATCCCGATGGTGTCGATAGCCTGCATCCAAGCGAAGGCGAAACCAATCTCAATCCGAGAAAAGATGACGCCTATTCTTTCGTAAAAGCTCCGCGCTACAAAGGTCAACCGATGGAAGTCGGACCTCTTTCCAGGGGTTTGGTCAATCAATATCCGGGACTTATGGCGTTAGTAGAAGCCGGTGTAAAGCCGGGCGCAGTCGCACGCCATTATTGCCGTGCCATCGAATCACAGACTGTTGGTGAAGCTGGTTTTGATTGGATTGAAAGGCTGACAGAATTAGCCGTATCAGGTACTGTGGTCGGTATGAAAGAAAAAGCTATTCCCAAGTCAGCCAGCGGTTTCGGTGTCTGGGATGCACCCAGAGGGGCTCTTGGACACTGGGTAGAGATAGAGAACGGCCGTACAAAGAATTATCAAATCGTGGTACCCAGCACCTGGAATGCTTCACCCCGTGATGAAAACGATGCCAAGGGACCCTATGAAGAATCTTTAATCGGATGCCCGGTTCCTGATGTCGATAACCCGATTAAT
>JAQTVR010000005.1 GCA_028706995.1 Dehalococcoidales bacterium | reverse complement strand
TGGAATAACCACTCTATTTCTTTTCAGGCGGATTGATCCTGGATTGATATCGCCTCATCTTCCAGTCGCTAAAGGCTTTTAATCCTTCATCATCGCTCAGCACGTTCCAGTACTTGTAATAGTCCGATACGTAGAACTTGGGGACGAATGCGGTAACTACGGTCACTACCTTATCGGCGGTTTTCTCAACGTTCTTAACGGCATCTGCCGGTGCTGCCGGAACGGCGACGATTATCTGTTTGGGATGACGTCGGCGTAATGATTCAACGGCTGCCATCATTGTATAACCCGAAGCCAATCCGTCATCTACAATAATAACTATCCTCCCGCTGATCAGGGAAAGCGGCTTATTCCCCCGGTAGAAGATACTTCGCTGCTGGATATTGCTCCTGACCAGGTTCACCTGGTAATTTATCTGTTGTTCATTTAGTTTTATATGTTTTAACACCGGTTCGTTATAAATAGTGGTGCCGTCATCGGCAACCGCCCCGAATCCTCCCTCCGGCCTTAGAGGTATGGGAATCTTGCGCGAGATAACCAGGTCAAGGTCGGCATCCAGCGCCAGGGCAACCTGCATTCCTACAGGTATTCCGCCATTGGGTATGGCAAAAACGATAACCGGTTGTTTTTTATATTCCTCCAGCTTGGTCGCCAGTTGCAAGCCGGCGTCATAGCGGTTTTCAAAAATAGCCTGGTTGCGATTATGCACCTTTTTCTCCTTGTTGAACTTTACTGATAAGTTCTTTACCGTAATTCATCAATATTTTAGCACGTCCCTCGGGGACTTTAGTAGAATCAAGCCATGCCTGCAGGGCTTCGGATGGAACAATCTCTTCGGCAGATTGACTGGCCAACCGAATGCGGTTTTCCCGTTTGATATCCTTGGAAATGGTAAAGTAGCTGGCTTCATTCAATACCTCTTTTATCGCACTGTCCTTGATTTGCCCAGCGACATCCTGCGCCAGATTAATCTGGAGGCGGACGATAGCGCCTTTAATTCCCTGTTTATTTATAGCATTTAAAACTGTTTGCGTCGGGTCTGTATCCTGTGGTTTTACTTCTACCTGGATCGTAATAAAACGCCTTCCCTCAAGAGCATGAAAGCTGTATGAGACATTTCTTTTCCCATTTGCCTTATCCTTCTCTATTTCTACCAGGTAAAAACCTTTGTCATCGGCTTCATCCCCGAAATCCAGGCGGTCTAAACTACCGGCGTATACTACCGGCGGGTTTTCCGATATCACCTGGTGGCGATGGATATGTCCCAATGCAATATAATCGAAGGCCTGGTTGGCGACATTACCGGGTAGCAGCACGTGTTCCTGCCCGATGGTCATAGAATCTTCGGAACCGATATGTACACCGGTTATCCAGATATGGGAAGCCAGGATGGAAGGCAGGCCGGGGTCAAGCTCATTTATACTGTCATTTATGATATTGGTAAGTTTTTCCTGCATCTTCTCATTTATCTGGCTGAAGGTAAGATTTTTAGTTTCCTCTTTACTCATCAAGATACTGCGTCTCATCCAGGGTAATGCCATGATCTGGATAGCTCCGCCTGTGGTCTCGATTTTAAAAATACCCGGGCGGTTAGCTACATATATATTTTTGACCGCCAGCGTATCGAATATCTCCGTAGTGGTAGCTCTGCCGACAGCATTGGGCATATCGTGGTTTCCGACAAGTAAAAAGACACTGATGCCGGCTTCGGAAAGCCGTCTTATGCGTTTGGCAAATTCCCTCTGCTGTGTCTGGCTGGGTTCACGGCTTTTATAGGCGTCCCCGCAGAAAATTACTAAATCTACTCTTTCCTCGATAGCATATTCTATCAACTTATCAAAGGTAGTCAGAAAGTCTGCCAATCGGGAAGAAAGCCCTGTTAACGGGTCGGTACGCCCGTAACCTTCGATTCCCAGGTGCAGATCGGCAAAGTGAATTATTTTCAATTTATTATAAACAGCGTCCCCCGGGTGGTAAAACTTCGAAAGATTCACCGGCAAGCTTGGCGCCAATGGTCTTCTGTAGCTCTCTTATAGGGATACGTACTTGCTTCATGCTATCACGTTCGCGTATTGTAACCTGGTTATCTTCAAGAGAATCGAAATCTATGGTAACGCAATAGGGGGTGCCGATCTCATCCTGCCGGCGATAACGCCTGCCAACACTTTGCGAATCATCATAACCGGTCATCCAGCATTCCCTGAGCCCGGTATGAATATCCTTTGCCAGCTTGACCAGGTTTTCCTTGCGGCTCAATGGAAGTACTGTGACCTTGAATGGGGCAAGCGATGGGTGCAGGCGTAATACAACGCGTATCTCTTCCTTGTCCGGTTCTTCATAGTAAGCATTGCACAGGAAGGCAAGCACGGAGCGGTCTACTCCTGCCGAAGGTTCTATAACATAAGGAATGATATGCTCTTTAGACTCGCTATCCTGATATTCGAGGCTCTTTCCGCTGAATTTAGAGTGCTGGGTCAGGTCGAAGTCACAGCGATTGGCGATACCTTCGAGTTCAGCCCAGCCCATGGGGAATAAAAATTCGATATCATAACAACCCTTGGCATAGTGTGCCAGTTCATCCTTTGCATGCTCGCGGAAATGTAGGTTTTCCGGCTTTATACCAAGCTTCAGATACCAGTTCATGCGCTCGTTACGCCAGTATTCGTGCCATTTGATATCCGTACCGGGTATGACGAAGAACTCAAGCTCCATCTGTTCGAATTCACGGCTGCGGAAGATGAAGTTGCCGGTGGTAATCTCGTTACGGAATGATTTACCCGTCTGGGCGATGCCGAACGGTAGTTTTTTACGGGTGGTATTGACTACATTCTGAAAATTAACGAAGATACCTTGTGCCGTTTCGGGCCGCAAATATACGATGTTGGCGGCATCCTCGACAGGCCCCATAAAGGTCTTGAACATAAGGTTGAACTGGCGTGGCTCGGTCAGTTCACCGCCGCAGGTTGGGCAGACGGTTATTTTTAATTCGTCGGCTCTCCAACGCAGTTTACAGTTCTTGCAGTCCACCAGCGGGTCGGAAAAACCATCGATATGTCCACTGGCTTTCCAGACGTTGGGGTGCATCAGTATACTGGTATCCAGGCCGACGACATCGTCGCGGTTTTGCACCATGGCTCTCCACCAGGCTTCCTTGACGTTGCGTTTGATCTCAACGCCAAGTGGCCCATAATCCCAGCAACTGGATAAACCGCCATAGATTTCACTGCTGGGAAAAATAAAGCCGCGGCGGCGGCAGAGCGAAACTATTTTTTCCATGCCAACCTGATTTATTTCAGACAAAGTAACACTCCTCGTTATTTATATGACAGCATCATCATTTAATATAGCGTGAACGCATAAACGCATTTACAAAAAAGATAGTTAAGATAATGCTGCCTATAATTACAAAAATAAGAATGAACAGCCAGATAGACAGGACATGCCGTTCAAGAATATTGTAGCTAAAAATATCTAACATTACAATGGCGATCACCAGTTGCGGAAGGGCGGCGATGTTGCCCATAACGAGCATGAACTTTTTCGGATTTAACTGGCTGTCGGTTTGTTCTATCAAGCGTCCGAAGTTAATTATGCCTCTGATAATTAGCGATATTATAGCAATAATAGAAAGTTGTAAACCCAGCAGCATAAAAATAATGCCTTCGCGACTTAGCCAGCTTTTTGGAGAACCGTCGGAATAGAAACGGTAAGCTACTTCATCAGGCAATTGAAAATAGAATATAACAGCTGTTACTATCGAGATAATGAATGTAGCCAGTGGTAGTGCGATGTAATTCCACTGGAAGGAAAGTACCGGTTTAGCGGGAGCTTCTTCAACTGTAGTATTCATATTTTTTATTCTTTTGTTACCCCTTTTTTTAGGATGCGTAATAACCCAAAAAATAAATATTCCAAAACCAAGCCCCACTGCAAAAACCAAAACGGCTATTATTATAGTTGTTGTTGTCATAGATATAAAAGTTATCAGCTTTGGAGAAATATGTCAAAAAAATCTGACGCTTGTTTGTCCGGAAGAGTCTCAATTTTCTTTGTGCGCTATTTCTTTAATTATCCTGCCTTGAATTCTATTTCATTCCAATTCTTGCCGCTGTCACAGGCTAATGATAGAATAAAAACAGTAATACTAACAAATCTATATAAGAGAGGCTTATCGTGATTCTAAAAATGCTGACCGTTGGAGCGTACGAAGCAAACTGTTATATCGTCGGCTCTGAAAAAGATAGATCCGGCATGGTAATAGATCCCGGTGATGAAGCAGGCAGGATAATATCGGAGATAAAAAATTTGAACCTGCAAATAAAGACTATTGTTTTGACACATGGGCATGCCGACCATACGGGAGCCGCTATGAAGGTAAAAAAAGAAACGGGAGCTGAAATAGCTGTTCATGAAGATGATATTTCCTTAATAAACAACGAAATAATAAGTGCGATACTGGGATTTTCACGAGATAAAAGGTGTATACCGGATAAACTGCTCAACGATGGCGATGTTGTAAGTATAGGGGGTCTTAATTTTAATGTCATTCATACGCCCGGGCATTCGAGTGGTGGCATTTGCCTGTCGGGTGAAGGGGTCTTGTTCAGCGGTGACACTCTTTTTGAGAACAGCATTGGCAGGACGGACTTGCCCGGTTCGGACGGCGATTACGAGATTATCATTAAAAGTATAAAGGATAAGCTCATGACCCTGGATGACAAAATAACAGTTTACCCCGGGCACGGACCGAAGACCACTATCGGTGCCGAGCGCCGGGGTAATCCTTTTATTACTTCTGCTTAAACTTTTATAAAAGACCTGTAAAATCGATCAGGATAGGTGCGATAACCAGGGCTATTATCGAAGTCAGCTTGATCATGATGTTCAGTGACGGGCCTGAAGTATCCTTCATCGGGTCACCCACTGTATCACCTACTACGGCAGCTTTGTGAGCATCCGATCCTTTCCCGCCGTAAGCCCCGGTCTCCACCCATTTCTTGGCGTTATCCCAGGAACCGCCGGCATTGGCGAAAGTTATAGCCAGGATAAGGCCGGTGATAATAGCGCCGATTAAGAATCCTCCCAGGGCAACGGGGCCAAGTAGGATTCCGACAACTACGGGTGAAAGAATAGTGATGACACCCGGTAAAATCATTTCTTTAATGGAATCCCGCGTACATATATCAACACACTTTGCGTAATCGGGTTTTGCAGTGCCTTCCATGATACCCGGTATTTCCTTGAACTGCCGTCGAACTTCATTAACGATAGAGAAACTCGATTTGCCAACAGATTTTAATGTTAAGGCACAGAAAATAGCAGATAGTAATCCGCCGAGGAAAAGCCCGGCAATGACATGCGGGTCAAGCAGGCTGATTTCAGCAGCTTCTATGCCCACCGCCTGGGTATATGCAAAAAGTAGCGCCAGTGCGGTTAGACCTGCAGCGCCTATAGCAAAGCCTTTACCAGTTGCGGCAGTGGTATTGCCCAGTGAATCAAGGGCATCGGTTCGGTTTCTTATTTCAGCAGGTAAGCCGGACATTTCGACGATGCCACCTGCGTTATCGGCTACAGGCCCGTAAGCATCTGTCGCATCCTGGATACCCAGTATCGAAAGCATGCCGACACCCGCAATCGCGATACCATAGATATCCCCCAGGTTATAGGCTAATACTATAGCAACAACTATGATAATAACCGGCGGAAGAGTACTCATCAGGCCGTTGGCGAAACCGCTTACGATATTGGTACCGGCTCCGGTTTGTGAGGCCTTCGATACATCGAGTGTGGGTTTATAGACATAAGAAGTGAAGTAATTGGTGCTTTCGCCTATAAGTACACCGGCGACGATACCGGTCAGAATAGCCCAGAAAATATTGATATCTACGTTCATCATTTGAACAATAACAAAGGCAAAAATGGCAGTTAAAATAGAGGCACCGAATGTCCCGCGACGCAGGGCATTTAATAAAGCCTCCATCTTGAGTTTTTCACCTACTCTTATCATAAAGATTCCAAGAATAGAAGCCAGGATACCTGCGGCGGCTATCATCAGTGGTAAAAACCAGGCTGTGATCATATCGGGGACAAGAGATTTATCCAGTGATGTAGAGAAAACGGCTATCATGCCGAGAGCCATAGTTGCGATGATCGCATCTACATACGATTCGAAGAGGTCGGCGCCCATACCGGCGACATCCCCGACATTATCACCGACGAAATCGGCGATAACCGCGGCATTGCGCGGGTCGTCCTCAGGGATTCCTTTTTCAACCTTACCGACTATATCGGCACCGGTGTCTGCCGCCTTGGTAAATATTCCGCCTCCCACTCTGGCGAAAATAGCTACTGAGGAAGCGCCGAAACCATAACCGGGAATGATTGCAATGAAGTTAGCATTCGCTCCGAAGATAAGATAGAGAATGCTTAAACCGATTATACCGATACTGACTACGGATAAGCCCATAACTGCACCGCTTCGGAAAGAAACACGCAAACCGTGGTTTAGGCTCACCTGTGCGGCAGCAGCCGTTCTCGAGTTAGCTCTTATAGCTATACTCATACCTACAAAACCAGCCAGTCCGGAGCAGATAGCGCCAAAAATGAAGGAAAAAGATACTGCCCAGCCCAAGGCGGGAACTACCCCAAGGACTATCGTAACTAAGACGATGAATATCGCCAGTATGCGGTATTCCCTCCCTAAAAATGCCAATGCCCCTACCCTAATGGCGGCTGATATCTCCTGTACTTTCTTGGAACCCTGTGGCTGTTTTAACACGTAGTTTGCAAAAAACCCGGCTACGGCTAATCCCAGCACTCCTGATAGAATCGCAATAATAATCAGATTCAATCCCTATTCTCCTTTCTATAATATTTTTCCAATTTATTTTCCAAACTTTTCTGTTGTATCGCCAGTGTTAAATCGCTGCCCTGATTGAATTACCGCAATAACGGATGGCTTCGCGGCAGAGGGGTATTGCTTTCTCGCGGGCTGCGTCCTTTTCCTGGAAGTCCTTTCTTATTGTGCCGGCGATATTATCCAGTCTGTCTGCAAGTTCACTCATTGTTTAAACTCAATTTTTTTATTATTTGTCTGGTGGTTTCTTCAGCGGAAGCGGCTCCAAGTACGGCACTTATTACAGCCACTGAATCGGCGCCGGCAGTAAACACTTCAGATATATTATCATAACCTATACCCCCTAAGGCAACTACAGGCAGTACGGTTTTTTCTTTAATAAGTTTCAGCATTTCCAGCCCTACCGAATCAATATCTGTCTTGGATATAGTGGGGAATATGGCCCCCACGGCGATATAATCGGCGCCTTGGTTCTGTGCACAGATTGCTTCTTCCGGTGTGCATACCGAGCAGCCTATGATCTTATCTATCGGTAGAAGTTTCCTGGCGACTGATACGGGAATATCTCCCTGCCCTATGTGCAGACCGTCTGCATCACTTGAAATAGCAATATCCACATAATCGTTTACGATAAACAGGGCATCATACCGGTTACATAGTTTTTTTAGATCCACCGCTATCGAGAGAAGCTCATTTTTTGGAGTGGTCTTATCTCGTAACTGAACTATGCGTGCTCCGCCATCAAGTACCTGTGTTGCCATTTCGGTATGACTGCGTCCTTTCAAGGAATCCGTATCGATAATGATATATAATCCCTTTATCCGCCCGGTTTTATCTTTCCTGAGAAGTCCGGATATAATGTTTCTTTCTATGGTATAAAGATCGAAACGGGCTTTTTCGAACTTATTTGAGTCCAGTTTAATCTCCGGTATTTTTGCCAGTTCTTCAATGACCCTCAGAGATTGCTGGACCCGTTTGCAGTTGGCTATGACGGCTGTTTCCAGCTCTCTTTTTTCAAGCTGTTGCTCTACCTTGATATCAGCTCCCACATCAGTATCGGCATGGCGCGCCTGTAAAAGCTGTCCTTTGAAGGGGAAGTCGATATCCTCTAGTCCGTGCCTCATTTCTTTAAGCTGTTTGGACAAAGTTTCGTCATTTAATATTAAGCGGGCTATATCCTCGAGAAAACGCAGGCTTTCACCGATGCGGTTTAAATTGGCATCGACGATACGTAGTAATTGGTTCGATGTTCCTTCCGGCGATGTCATAATTTTCCAGCTCCGACATGTAATAGATTTGAAAAATACGGTTAATTTTAACACAATAGGGGTAATGGGGGAAATAACTTTTGTGTCATTGCGATAATGTTGAAGGAGGTGAACAATCTTCTCCCGAAATAATTAATAACTGATTATAAATTCCAGTCTATACGAAATACCTTCCCTTGGGCAAATATACCGTAAACATCGAGCCTTTGCCCAGCTCGCTCTCGACGGTTATCCTGCCTCCATACATCTTGACCGTGCCCTCGACTATCGGCAGCCCCAGCCCATTGCCTGATGTTTCCTTGTCAACCCTGTAGAAACGGTCGAATATGCGAGACAAATGCTCCTTGTCGATACCTATACCGGTATCGGCAATCTTAAGCACTATATTATCATTATCTCCCTCCAGCGAGCAGGTCACTCTGCCGCCGGAAGGTGTATATTGATAGGCATTCTTTACCAGGTTATCGACTATGCCGCTGAAGTGCCGCCCATCTCCGGTCACTTTCATTCCTGTGGCGATACTGCGTTCAAGCTGAATCCCTTTCACGGCAAACGGCGCCCTCCATCTGTCCAGGATATCGTTTACAACGTCTGAAAGGTCAAGGGCTGTCGTACCGGCGCGAAGAGGCGCCGAATCGATGGTCGCCAGCGCCAGCAGGTCTTTGACCATCGAATTCAGACGATCGGCTTCTTCGTCAATGCTGTTCAAAGCTTTTTTATACTCATCGGCTGTCCTGTCTTTCTTCAGGGCAAGCGAAGCCTCCATCTTGATTATAGAAAGAGGCGACTTGAGATCGTGTGATGTATTGGCGGCAAACTGCCGCTGCCTGTCTATGAAACCGTATATTTTATCGAAGAGAGAGTTGAGCGTTCCGGATAGAATTCCAAGCTCGTCATGGCTTTTGACAGGTATACGGTCGGTAAGTTCAGCCGGGTCGATGCTATTGGCCGTTTTAATAATCGCTTTCGCCGGCCTCAGGAAGAAACCGGCCAGCAGGTAACCCGAAATAGCGGAGAACAGTAAAATGAAAGGAATAGCAGCAAACAGTATTTCCCTATATTCAACGAGTGTCGCATATATGTAATCTGTGTCATGTGTAACAACAATCATTTTCCCCGGGTCTGTGTCAACATTTAAAGAAGAAACATAGAGATGTATTTTATTGTCAGAGGTATTCAGCAACTGGGCGTAAGTGATGGTTCCTATGGTAACAAACTTTAAAAGCGTTGACCGTACATTTTGGTCTACATAAGAACTGCCAAGAACTTCATTTGTCTCTACGTCATAAATAAATATCAAATCTTTTGATGAACCGTTCATCTCATCAAGCACTTTGGGCAAGTCATCATCGTTGGTTTGCAAAATCGCTTGCTGTGCTTTATTAAGGTCTTTAATAAGCGAATCGTCGAGGTTATTAAAAAGTCCAAATGACAAAAAGGCATAGGCAGTAAAATGGAATATTAAAAGCAATACTACCAGGATGAGGGTATAAAACAGGGTCAGCTTGAGCTTTATGCTGTTAAGCCTGATCTTCATATACAAACCTATATCCTTCGCCATATACATTTTGTATAGGGCACGCCCTTATATCGAAGCCCATCTTCCGGCGTATTTTGCCTACTAATACATCTATAGCATTCGATTCAAGGGCTGTCTCTATGTTCCATATATGCTCTTCTATCATTCTACGTGTCAGGACCATGTTCGGATTGGTCATAAAATATTCAAGCAGCCGGTATTCAGTAGATGTCAGCCCCACCTTTTTTCCGTTAGACCTGACCTCTCGAGTGATGGTATTCAAAGATATCCCTCCTGCCTCTATTACCGGCGATCCCCGGGTCAATGTCCTTCTCTGCAACGCTTTAATACGCGCTTCAAGCTCATCGAAATCGAACGGCTTGCATAAATAGTCGTCGGCTCCGGCGTTCAGCCCTTTTATCTTGTCTCCCACCGTATCCTTGCCCGTCAGCATAAGAATAAGAGGTGATACAGGACCAGCCCTGAGTTTTCGACATACTTCTAAGCCGTCTATACCCGGCAGCATAATATCTAAAATGATAAGGTCGTATCCAACATCATGTGCATATTCTACGCAGGACTCCCCGTCACTGACAGCCTCTACAATATGCCCCGCCTCGGTAAGTCCCCGTTTTAACACATCGCATGCTTTTTTATCGTCTTCAACTATTAATATTTTCATAATCAGTACTAAAGTAACTACTTTTTAACGTTTTGGTCATAGTTTAGTCATTATTTTGTGATAGCATAGCATTAAAAATCAGGAGTACAGATAAAAAAGGAGGAATCGAATGAACAAAATATACTTTTCAGGACTATGCTTGGTTATGCTGGCTGCCTCCCTTACACCTACCATCACCTCCGCAGCTTATTCTCAACAAGATTATACTCAGATAGCAACTATTGTCAACCCCATAATAAGTAATCCCCTGAGACCATCCGAGATAGTCGCCCTCTATCCTATGTCCCCAGTGGAAGAAGCTGCCATAGTGCATGTAGCCCCCGAGTGCCCGGTCATAGTAGACGGCGTTCTGTATGAAGGCAAAGATATATCCCTTTTTAATGGGAAAAGACTTCACTTCACAAATGATAAAGCAGGAAACCTGTTCGCCTTCACCATAGCAGTGGAAATGGAAGAGTTCCTTGAGAAGGAATACGGAAATATATTCGACTTAAATATAACTAACGCAACTTTAAGATTTGAAAACAGTTTACTTTGCATGGATTGGTGGTATGGAGGAGCCCAGCTTATTTGTTCTCCAGGACAACAATTCTCTCAACTAGCTAGTGTATGGGATAACTGCATTTCATCAGCCCAGATAAGCGACCTTGCCGATGTAACTATGTGGGACTACTCGGATTTCGGTGGGGATAGCTATACCATGCCGGCAGGCTCCAATTATTCGATGCTCACATTCCAGGGATGGAATGATAGGGCTTCTTCAATTTCATAGGAGGAGATACATGAGAATAAACAGGCTTTATGGAGTTTGGCAGGTAGATTGTACGGTGCCATGTCCTTTTAGCACAGGGTTGGACAGGGCTTATAAGAAGTATTCTCTAAATATTTAAAAATAGGAGAAATAAGTGAAAAAGAAATTATTTAGAATATTGCTTGTTTTTACGCTAGTTATCACCGGAATTATAGGGGCATCGTGGATTGGGGTTATAGCCCAAGAAAATAATCTAACATACTATGAAGGAATATCTTTCCCTGGTCAAAATATTAATACAGAAGTATCTGATATACAAATAACTGATATAAAATGCATTCAAATGAATGATCAAGAATTTAAAGAAAAAGTTGCAGAGCTATGGGGGGACGAGGCTGCGGCAAAAGCCGTTAGAGTGGATAAAGATATAGATTTGAATACTGGAGAACCATTATATGTTTTAAATCCGACTTCAGTTACAGCACAAAATTGGTGTGGGTATTGGTTGCAAAATAATAATATTTATGGAGTTATAGGATGGTTTAATGCACGTCAATGTACAGGAACGGATGCAAGAGACGCCACTTGGATTGGAATTGGTGGAGCATCTGCGAACAATCTTTTACAGACAGGAATAGATATGTCTCTTATGGAAGCATGGGTAGAAGCTTTACCAGGTGGGCCACAATATCTATTTTCTGTTGATCAAAATGATGAGATACATGCATCTATAGGTTATAGTTTTGATCGTCCTGGTTATTGGTACGTATCTATCTTAGACCAAACTACTTGGGATGGATGGGGTGGATATATATCCTATAATCCAGAAAGATATGCTTGCTGGATTATCGAGACACCATATAAGAACCCTTGGCATACTTCACAATATCACATTGGCAGTTTTGGCACGGTATCACTTGATAATTGCGCCTGGTGGGGTGATGAACTGGAGTATCATGACATTAATTGGGATGGAGAAGGTGGAACACTATATAAAATTACAGAACATACATTAAATAATGAGTGGTTATCCGCATCGGCTATAGGGGCTGATGGAGAAAGTTTTTCTATTATTAAAAATTGATAAGTAGTATTATTATGCTGGCATTAATGCCAGCATAATAAGGAGATTTTATATGAAAATTAAAACAAAATTACTATACTATCTATTACTAGGAGTAACCTTGCCTCTTATTACTCCTATCTATGGTTGTAGTGAACCTGCTTACCATGGACAAGCAATTCCGGAATATATTACCTTTGAAAATCATTTATATAAAAATAATGGAGAAACAATAGCAAAGGAAAAGGCCCCTCAGAATGTCACATTTATCGGACGAGCATTTTTAGAAGGGCAAACTATAAGTGAAATGCCAACTACCTATGAAGGTTATCAAGTATATTCCATACAAGGGGTTGATAGTGACTTAGCAATTGCAATAAAATTCTTTTTAGTTAGTGAAAAAGATGCATATTATTTCTATTTTAAATATGTAAGACAGGATTAACACAAAGTCTCTCCTCGATATCGCCAAAGAACGCTATGCTAGAGGGGGAGATATCAAAGGAAGAACTGGAGGAGGTAAAAAGAAACTTGGAATAGCTATTAATGAGTCAAACCAAGAGCGAAGTGAAGGGCAACCTCAACGGACTTCATTTTCTCAGGATTGAGAGTAGTCAGTTTATCTTGCAGGCTTGCCTTTGCAATCGTAGTAATAGTATCCAGGTTAACGACACATGGTTTTGAAAGGCCGTCCTCAGTCCCTAGAGAAACCTCCGAAGGAATGTTGCGTATCCTGGTGGTCACCGGAGCAACAACCACAAGTTCTCTAACAGTATAAGCTTCATCACGAGACAAAAGAAGTACAGGCCGTTTGCCTGCAGGCGGCTCCTGTTCTGCCCACCATACTTCGCCTCGTTTCATTACCAGGGTTCCTCAGCCAGCACAGCTATTCCTGACCGATGTATTGCATCAACTTCCTCAGCCGACTCTGGCATATCTTGATAACCTTTTATATACGCTTCTATTGTTTTAGCTTCCTGTTCCTGTTTAAGTAGTTCATCAATCGCTCGCCGGAAGAACTCACTACGGCTTTCCCCTCTGGCTTTTCTTTCTTTCTCAACAGCTTCGAGCATGTTCTCGGGAAGGCTAATAGCTACTTTCGCACTCTTATCCATTAAATATCCCCTTCTCCTCTTGTTTCATACTACTATCATACTAAAGTATGAATGATTCCGTTCATTTTGTCAAACATCATGTTTTTTAGATTTATTATTTTACAGTGATACGATCTTTGCCGCTATTTATAAAATGACCTGCCTCGGTCAAACCCTGTTTTAACACATCGCATGCTTTCTTATCGTCTTCAACTATTAATATTTTCATGATCAGTACTAAAGTCCTTGCTTTTTAGTGTTTTGGTCATAGTTTGGTCATTATTTTGTGATAGCATAGCGTTAAAAATCAGGAGTACAGATAAAAAAGGAGGAATCGAATGAACAAAATATACGTATCAGGACTATGCCTGGCTATGCTGGCCGCCTCCCTTACACCCGTTATCACCCCCTCAGCTTATTCTCAACAAGATTATACTCAGACAGCCATGCTTGTCAATCCCGACATCAGCCATCCCCTGAGGCCATCCGAGGTAGCAGCCCTCTATCCTATGTCACCCGAGGAAGAAGCTGCCATAGTGCATGTGGTTCCAGAATCTCCGGTCACAGTAGACGGAGTATTATACGAAGGTAAAGACATATCTCTTTTTAACGGGAAAAGACTTCATTTCACGAACGATAAAAAAGGAGATCTGTACGCCTTCACAAACGCAGTAGAAATGGAAGAGTTCCTTGAAAGGGAATACGGGAATCTCTTTGACTTAGCTGTCACTTTATCACGCCAGGATAGCCTTCTTTTCATGGATTGGTGGTATGGAGGGTTATATCTTAGTTGCTCTCCCGGACAAGAAATTCTAGATCTTGCCGGTATCGGCTTCGATAACTGCATTTCATCGGCCCAGATAAGCGAAGACGCCACCGTAACAATGTGGGATTATGCCGGCTTAACCGGAGACAGCTATACCATGCCGGCCGGCACCAACTATTCGATGCTCACATTCCAGGGATGGAACGACAGGGCTTCATCCATTTCGTAGGAGGTGAAATATGAAAATATACAGGCTTTATGGAGTATGGCAGGTAGATAGAATAGTTCCCTGCCCTTTTAGCACGGGGATTGGACAGGGCGCGATTTATAAAAATAATTTTATAAAGGATAAAGGAAATGAAAAAAATATTTATATTAACACTATTATCATTTTGTTTGTTGGCCCCATCCAGTTTACCAGTCGCTGCGCAGGATAATGGTTATACTACACTTACTGAAAGCTTCACTATCAATAGTGGAGAAAAAGGGCAAGAAATACCAACAGGAGCGATAATACAACATTTTGATAATGGGGAAACAAAAGTATACGCCTCAAATAACTCTTTGATTTTAAAGACTAGCGATTCTTATGCAGATTCGATTACGACTCCAGACGGACTTATGAAAGCCAATCATGTTTATGGAGTACCAAGTGGAACCTTCGTAGACCATGTTGGTAATATACTCAAGTTTTATGATGGTGACCAACTAATTTTAACAGTAATCGACAAGGAATCGGACAATAAAGAAAGTAAAAGCATAGGGACTAGTTTAATTATTCCCAGTACAGGAGGATGGGTTGAATGCGCTAAGGATACTGGAAGAAAACCAGATACATTTGCAGCTAATTGGGTATGTCCTTCTAGCCCTCCTGGTCTTCAATCTAATATAGTAAACTTTTTATTTACTGCTATCGAGACGTGGACTGGTGGCTCAATAATCCAGCCTGTATTACAGTGGAATCAAGGAGGAGCACCTGGATGGAGCGGAGCTAGTTGGTATGTTTATAATGGTGGTTCTGTCCATACAGATGCAACACCTGTATCCGTCGGAAATAATATTTATGGATATATGCATAGCCAAGGAACAACAACGTGGTATATTAGCATCCAAAATTTGAACACAGGGGGATACAAAAGTCTCACTGTTAATACAAACATTCCGGTCAACCCCCTAATAGGTAATCAAGTGTTTGTTGCTTTAGAATCATATAATACTTCAAACGGATATATATATGATACAGACATGCCTGGCGATACTACTTTTAGTAATATAGCTATTACCCTTAATGGCCAACAACTGAATGTTCAGTGGTATAAAAAAATGTATTCTGACCCATATTTTCAGATGACAGGTCTTGATGTTACATGGTCAGGTAATTCTTCAGTTACTTTACATACAGCAAATTGATCGTTTAATTTATTATAACTAATCTTATCAGGCTATATTGAGATAAAGTGACACTATATATTCAATTTTAATATAGCCTCATATGGTATAAATTTGAATGGTTTTATCTTAAAATACTCAATATACTTAGTGGATGGATTTTTAGAAGTAAGGAGGAATTAATGTTTAAAAATATGATTTTAGAGTCAGGCATACTTTTTATTATCGGCACAGTAAGCGTTTTAATACTACCGTTACAGCTATCCTGTACGAGCCTCCCTGAAAAGATTGAAAATATTAACTATCGTACAGTGCAGATTGTTTTTGTGCAAACGAAAGGGGAAGAGACTACAGGGACAACTTCAATCGGTACAGGGTTTATATTAAACAATGATGGATATGTTATTACCTCAAGTTATTTAATCGATACAGGTGAGCAGTATATACGAGAGAATGAATCTGGAAAGATGGGCATTGTAATTCTAGCACCATCCAATGTATCAGATAATCGGTATTCCGGTTTTGTAGCCACAAATGATTTCGAGGTCATCGCTGTCGACAGTGAACATGATCTGGCTTTATTAAAACTCGTAATGATTGAAATGATCAACCCGAGTAATGGCAAAACAGTCTACAGTGTTCACTATCATAACCACGTAAATGGGACATTAAACGTAGGGGCCGCAGACTTTGCTGACAGTATAGCAAAGAATAGTCCTATCGCTATTACAGGATATTCATCAGATGAATTTGTTACAGAGACAATAAAAGGGAAAGTAACACCCGAAGAAATATCAGGTATTTACAGCACAGATATAACATCGAGATCTGATTTAATCGGAAGCCCGGTTTATTCAACAAGCACTTGTGAAATAATCGGAATGTGTATTAGTGATAGTTCAGGAGAGACAGTTATCATCGCAAGCAGTTATATTGTGGATTTATTAGAAAATAACTGATTTGAATTAGGGAATATAATGACAACTATACATAAAAGATTTGCAATATTTTTAATCTTTATTAATATCTTAATTTTAACAGCAGGTGTTATCTTCATATCGGCAAATCCAGCCTCTTCTTGGCCGGATTATATGCATAGTTGACCGACAAACTGCAACCTTTTTATATAAACTCGGTTATATAAACGACAGAGCATCTTCTATCTCATAGGAGGAGATATATGGAAATAAACAGACTCTAAGGAGTTTGGCAGGTAGATTGTAAAGCGCCCTGCCCCGGTGTGACCCGTCCGGGGCGAGGCAAGAAGATAGACGGGTGATAAAATAAATTGGAAAGGATAAAGAAATGAAAAAGAGAATAATAAACATATTATTAGCCTTTACGCTGGTTATCACCGGAACTATAGGGGCATCAGGAATTGGAGTCATGTCAATGATATCAAAAGGCTATTCCGTTTCGAGTTCCGGAATAACTACAATAGCTGCCAATCCTCCGGAGTGGGTGGCATATACCATAGGTTATAATATCCAGTATCTATGGGCGTACATTTCACCAACTTCTTCCAGTAATTATATTTTACAGCAAACACTGACAACTAGCGGACAATCAATTCTAGTCCTGTGTATATTCTGCATACTTTTTATTCTGGCAAGCTTCTATATTTTTAGAAAGCAGGATCTTACGGCAGAGTAATAAGCTTAATAAAATCACTTTTATATATAGGTAGGGTTAAAGGCCTGCCCATATATTTATTTATGAAATATTTTCTCAAAAATATGGAATGATTTGGGAAGAATTTGCATTTATATTATCAGCAGGAGAATTTCAGAATGAGTAATCCGGCATATTCTGAGGATGAATTGATAAAACGTAGCCAGAAGGGTGATGAAGGAGCTTTCCGTATTCTTGTAGAGAAGTATTGAGATATGTCACTCGGCACAGCTTATTTAATATTAAGAGACCGGCAATTAACCGATGAAGTAGTGCAGGAAACTGTTCTTAAGATGTGGAAACACCTTCCGTCCCTCTATTCTTCGACAAGCTCAGAATGAGCAGTATAAATAATGAATTTTGCTCAGCAACCGGGATTGATTAAAAGGGAAGTTTAGTTTATTAGATAAAATTATCTATTCACTAATAGCATTCTGAAACAGTTCGATTCGGGAGGGTTTATAATTCTGATCTAGCTCTACCGCTATGAAATCGATCCGCCAGTTGTACTGCAAGCAATTATACTCCTTAACGTAGAAATAGGCAGTATTTATCATCTTCTTTTTCTTGGCTCTGGTCACTGATTCCTCGGGGCTGCCGAATCCGGAGCCTGTTTTTGTTCGCACTTCTATAAAAACGAGGCAATCTTTTTGCTGTGCGATGATATCTATTTCACCGAGGGGGCAGTGATAATTGGTCTCAATTATTTTAAAACCCTGTTTCTTTAGATACCTTGCGGCTAGCGTTTCGCCCAGCTTCCCGATATCCTGCCGTGATTTCTTCAATCCTGATACATCCGTTTTATCGGCTCAAAGGTGCGGCGATGGATAGGGGATGGTCCCAATCTATTTAAGTTAGAGATATGTCCGGCAGTGCAATAGCCCTTATGTTCACATAGCCCATAGCCGGGGTATTTCTCGTCCAGTTCATCCATCATCCTGTCCCGGGAAACCTTAGCTATTATCGAAGCACAGGCGATGGAAAAGCATAAGCCGTCTCCATGGATGATGCATTTTTGTGGAAACGGCACATCAGGCAGTTTTATGAAATCTATCAGCAGGGTATCCGGTTGCGGTACAAGCTGCCCGATTGCGTGTTTCATTGCAAGTTTAGTCGCCTGCAGGATATTTATCTCGTCTATGACATCATGAGAAATGCAGCCGACTCCGATAGAAATAGCGGCTTCCCGGATAAAACCGAGCAGGTACTCGCGTTTTTTGGCGCTCAACAATTTGCTATCTAAGACCTGCTCCGTCCAGCTACCGTTAACCTGGTGTGGGAATATGACCGCGGCAGCTACGACAGGCCCGGCAAGACAGCCGCGCCCGGCTTCGTCGACACCGGCGATTAAGCAGAAACCCTGCGATAATAATTCATTTTCTTCGTTAAATGTCGGCTTATAAGGAATTATCAAGGAGATCATTCCTTTTCAAGAATTCCGGATCTTCTATTATACCACCACCCAGCACTTCTTCTCCAAGATAAAAAACGATAGACTGCCCGGGGGTTACCGCCCACTGAGGCTCTTCGAACTCGACCTTACAATAATTATCATGAAGGCTTAAATTGACGGCAGCTTCCGGCGCCTTATAGCGGACTTTAGTCGTTATTCCATTATCAACATCCGGTGCAATACCCGACACCCAGCTCAGTTTATTAGCTATCAGCCTTTTGGAGAAAATCTGTTCGCGTGTACCTAGGGTCACCCTGTTATTAACAGCTTCGATCTTAATGATATATCGCCTGCCGGACGAAGCCAATCTCAAACCCTGTCTCTGCCCGATGGTATAGTATGCAAGTCCCTTATGTTTGCCTATTACCTTTCCACCGGAATCGATGATATCGCCGGATTGGGTTTCGATGTTCTCCCTGATAAACGTATCTCGATCCTTTCGAGGTATAAAACAAATATCCTGGCTCTCATGCCTGACGGCGCTATCCAGGCCCAGTTCCCTTGCCGTTTTTTTAACCTCTGCCTTGGTCAGGTTTCCCAGCGGTAGCAAGATATGCTCAAGTTGTTCCTGACCTAGCATATAAAGAAAATAGGATTGGTCTTTTGTACGGTCAACCCCTTTTAGCAATCTAAAGCCTCCGGCAGTTTTATCGATGCGGGCATAATGGCCGGTGGCTAAAAGATCGGCTCCCATTTCCCGTGCTTTATCCAGCAAAGCGCCGAATTTAATATGGTAATTGCAGGTAATACAGGGGTTGGGGGTTCTGCCGAGGCTGTATTCGTTGCAGAAGGGTTTGATTATCCTTTCATTAAACAGTTCGCTCAGGTCGATTACATGGTGGGGGATATTCAGTCTTTCGGTTACCTGCTTCGCGTTGTCTACGGCTTTATTCCCATATGGTACAAGCAGCATTGTAACGCCGAATACGTCATACCCCTGGTTTTTAAGTAAGCAGGCGGCGATAGATGAGTCAACGCCACCGCTCATGGCGACAGCTACACGTTTTGCTGTCATTGTCCGGCTCTTTCGTCGGTGCTTTCTTCAAATATTTCTCCGGCTGCGTCATCAACATTTTCTTCGCCCTTTTGGTTGCCTCTTTCCTGTATAAGTTCCTTAACTTTTAGCCATATTTCCCTGGCTATTTCCTCTTTGCTCTTCCCGGCATCGATTATTAACCATCGCCCGGGTTCTTTGGTTGCCAGTTCCAGATACCCATTGCGTACGCGGTTATGGAAGGATAAGCCCTCTTTTTCAAAGCGGTCTCTTTTCTGTATTCCCTTGCGTGCCAGCCCTATTCCGGGGATTATATCCATAAGAATCGTCAGGTCGGGGATTAATCCGCCTGTAGCGATTTTATTGACTTTTTCTATCGTTTTCATGTCCAGTTTGCGTCCATATCCCTGGTAAACGATAGTAGAATCGGTAAAGCGGTCGCATACAACTACCTTGCCTTCCGCCAACGCCGGGCTTATGACGGTTTCGATTAAATGGCTGCGGGAGGCATTAAAAAGCAGCATTTCAGCCAGCGGGGAAATACTTGAATTATTCCATTTCAGGCACTTAGTTATCTCTTCGCCCACCGGAGTGCCGCCGGGTTCCCGTGTCAGGATGGAAGGGATATTATCACGCGTCAATAATTTATGGAGTACACTTGCCTGAAAGCTCTTGCCGCTGCCTTCACCGCCCTCGAAAGTAATAAATAGAGGCATATTATTCCTTAAAAATACTTACTCTTCTGTTGGGTTCTTTCCCCAGGCTTTTGGATGACAGGTTATTTCTCTCGGCAACTATATGTTGCAATCGACGGATATAAGCGCCCTGGGGGCCTAGTTCAACAGATTCGTTGCTTTCCAACGCCTTATCGACGGCCACTTCGGCTTCTTTTATAGCAGAGTCAAGGGTATCCCCCTTGCCCTCGTTCTTATTGAGACCGACAGCAGCAGGGTATATAGTAGCCAACATCTGCTTTAGCTGCATAGGCGTATGTTTCCGTAGAACGTAAACAGGTAAACTGGCGGTTTCGGCATCCCTGATCTTTTGTGCCTTGCGTCTATAATAGCTCTTGGAAGTAATCATCATATCCGCATTCCGTAAGTCATCTGTAATATTTAAGGGTACATGTAATTCTTCGGCTGCCTGTTCCAGGCGGATACGGTTTATACCGAAGGGATAGAGCCTGGGAGTAGCCTGTTTTTTACAGGCAGGGGCTACGGATCTTTCCTTAGTATACTTTTCGATACGTTTTTCTTTAACGGTAACCGGCTCTTCCCTTTTTATGCTGACTTCGTCATCCTCATTCAGCCAGCGAACTTCGGTAGCTACCTGTTGACCGCGAAGCAATTCGTCGATCGCTTCACCGACATCAGGATGAACAGCCACCTTATATCTATCCTGTATTTCAACCACGATACTGAAGGTTGGCGGGGATTTGCGCTCCAGAATTGTCTTTTGTGTTCCTCTTCGCTTGGCTTCTTCGTCACCCAGAGTTACCGACTGTATGCCGCCGACAAGGTCGGATAATGTTGGATTCAACATCAGGTTTTCCAGCGTATTACCGTGGGCGGTGCCTATAAGCTGCACCCCGCGTTCGGCGATGGTTCTTGCCGCCTGCGCTTCCAGTTCCGTTCCGATCTCATCTATGATTATAACCTCAGGCATATGGTTTTCCACTGCCTCTATCATGACGGCGTGTTGCATGGTGGGGGTGCTTACCTGCATGCGGCGCGAATGCCCGATAGCCGGGTGGGGAATATCGCCGTCACCGGCGATTTCATTGGATGTATCTACGATAACCACCCGTTTTTTCATATCATCGGATAGAACCCTAGCGGCTTCCCGCAGCATGGTAGTCTTACCTATACCGGGGCGACCCAGCAATAAAACGCTTTGCCCGGATTGCACCAGGTCTTCGATTATTTGTATAGTCCCGTAAACAGCGCGACCAACCCGGCAACTAAGCCCCACGATTTTGCCCTTGCGGTTACGGATGGCTGAAATGCGGTGTAAAGTGCGCTCTATACCAGCGCGGTTGTCATCACCAAAGCTGCTGATACGCGAAGTAATATAATCGATATCATCCTGTGTCACTTCTTGGGAGCTTAGAACGACCTCGCGGTTAGGGAAACGCGCTTCAGGGTAACGGCCCAGGTCAATTACGACTTCCAGCAGGCTGCTGACATCTTCCTGCTGGCACAGTGGCTGTCGGATATGAGGAGGCAATATTTCAAGTAAAACATCGAGGTCGTCGTTAGTTACCTTAGGCAAAATAAACCTCCTGAGGCTTTACCATCCTCTTGAAGCCAGAAGTTGATCTTGTGGTATTTGCTTTATTTCAATGCCGGGCATAGCCTCGCCCAGGCCCTTGCTTACCTCGGCGATGATCTTATAGTCCCGGTAATGAGTGGTGGC
>JAQTVR010000095.1 GCA_028706995.1 Dehalococcoidales bacterium | reverse complement strand
AAAGGGCTGGATCTTATCGTAGCTAACGATATCACGGCTAAAGACAGCGGCTTTGGCACCGATACCAATAAGGTCACTATCATAGATAATAAAGGTAAGGTTGAAGAATTGCCATTATTAACCAAGCGTGAAGTAGCGGAAAAGATATTAGATAGGGTAGTGAATATTCTGGCAGCCGGGAGGTAATTAAGTGAGTTGGAAATATTTAAAGAGTAAGCAATTTCTTCTTACCTGGCTGGTGTTGTATTTACTGATCCCGACGTTCTGGTATCATCAGCTTTTTATGACCTATGAGGCAAGGGGAACAGTGTATCTGTTTGCTGGGTCGAAGCTTGTCTATTTTCTTTTTGACCAGCTATTCAGCGGGGATTTCGGGGATACATTAGTTGTTTTTCTGTTTATTTTGCCTTTAGTTATATATACATTTATTCTTTCTGTTCTGGTACACTTTATTTATCTCAAGATAAAGCAGAAAAGAAATACTGCAGGTTGATGCCAAATTCTTTAATATAATTAAATAGCATGTTAGGGGCATTGCCCCTCTCTTTTAAATCCTCTCCACTCTCAATGGGATAGGGGAAGGTATTTTTAACAAAACTTTAAAGGGGCAATTATGTCGGAATCAACGCAAAATGAAATGGCTAAAGCCTATGAAGCGGCTCAGGTGGAGGATAAATGGTACAGGTTCTGGATGGAGAAGGGGTATTTCAAGCCGCAAATAGATCCGGAAAAGGAACCGTTTGTAATAATGATGCCGCCGCCCAATGTTACAGGCGGTTTACATGTAGGCCATGCCCTTACCGCTACGCTTGAAGATATCATGATACGCTGGCATCGCATGCTGGGAGAGCCAACATTATGGCTTCCGGGTTTCGACCATGCTGGTATTGCGGCGCAGGTGGTTGTCGAGAGGCAACTGGCACGGGAAGGAACCAATAAGCATAATTTAGGCAGGGAAAAGTTCGAGGAACGGGTATGGAATTGGGCTAACGAATGCCATGATACCATAATGCACCAGCACCAGAGACTGGGTATATCCTGCGATTGGAGCCGAGAACGTTTTACACTCGATGAAGGTCTCAGTAAAGCGGTGCGCGCTGTTTTTGTACGTCTCTATAATAAAGGTCTTATTTACAGGGGAGAGCGTATAATCAACCGCTGCCCGCGTTGTGCCACAGCCCTTTCCGACCTCGAAGTCGACCACAAGGATTTGACCGGAAATCTCTACTATATACGCTATAAACTGGCTGACGATAATGGGAAATATCTTACGGTAGCGACAACGCGTCCCGAAACGCTGCTGGGCGATACGGCAATAGCAGTTAATCCCGCAGATGAGCGTTTCAGCGGTCTAATAGGTAAAAAGATTATCGTTCCCGTAGTTAACCGCGAGATACCCGTAGTCGGCGATGATATCGTGGACCTCCAGTTCGGTACCGGCGCTGTTAAGGTTACTCCTGCACACGACCCGGTGGACTTCGAAATTGGGCAGAGGCATAGTCTGCCCTTGATAAATATACTCAATCCCGATGCCTCTATGAACGAGAATGCCGGTCCATATGCCGGTATGGATAGATTTGCCTGCCGCAAGGCGATCATAGCCGATCTGGAAAAGGATGGATTGCTTGAAAAGATCGAGCCGTATAGTCACTCGGTAGGTCACTGTTTCCGCTGTCACACGGTTGTAGAGCCTGTTGCCAGCAAACAGTGGTTCGTTAATACTGCGCCGCTGGCAAAACCTGCCATTGAAGCGGTAACGGATGGGCGGATAACAATCCTGCCAGAACGTTTTACAAAAGTCTATCTGAACTGGATGGAGAATATCCGCGACTGGTGTATCTCACGTCAGTTATGGTGGGGACACCGGATTCCGGTATGGTACTGCAATAAATGCAATGCATTAACAGTTGATATAGAAGGTCCGCAGTGCTGTTCCGCCTGTGGTTCTGCCGAAATCGAGCAGGATCCTGATGTACTGGATACCTGGTTCAGTTCAGGGTTATGGACTCATTCGACGCTGGGCTGGCCCGATGATACAACAGATTTGCGCTATTTTTATCCAACCTCGGTGATGGAAACCGCTTATGATATTCTCTTTTTCTGGGTTGCACGCATGATAATGATGGGTATAGAAGACACGGGGGAAATACCCTTCCGTACGGTTTATCTGCACGGGCTTGTCAGGGATGAAAAAGGCGACAAGATGAGTAAAACCAGAGGCAATGTGGTTGATCCTCTCGATTTGATGGAGCAATACGGCACCGATGCCTTGCGTTTTGCCCTTTCCACCGGCATTTCGCCGGGTAACGATACCAAGATAACCCCGGTAAAAATGGAAGCCGGCAGGAACTTTGCCAACAAGTTGTGGAATGCGACACGCTTTGTCATAAAAAGTATGGAATCATACAATGGCGATTTGAAAATCAAAAAGGATTTATTGCCGCTGGAAGACAGATGGATACTGAGCCGTCTTAATACAACCATCTCCGATGTTGATCGCCTGATGAAGGAGTTCCAGTTCGGAGAAGTCCAGAGGCAAATCCATGATTTCCTGTGGGGCGAGTTCTGCGACTGGTACATCGAGATAACCAAGGTCAGATTAAATGCCGATTCGGGGGTAATTTCGCCGATTCCCGTTCTTATCGAGGTATTGGAAAAATCAATACGCTTGCTGCATCCTTTTATGCCCTTTATAACCGAAGAGCTATGGCAGAATATCAATAGTAAGCTACCTGTCGATGCGGGAAGAACAGAGTCCATAATGATTGCCCCGTATCCGCAGACAGATGAAACTTTTAGAGATGTTGTTGCTGAAGAAGTAATGGCTTCGGTGGTGGAAATCATACGCTCCATACGCAATGCAAGGGCGGAATATAAAGTAGAGCAATCCAGGCAGATTCAGGCAATGATATATGCTGGACAACTGGAAAAGGATATTAACGCTTACGCTTCGGCGATACAGACACTGGCAAAAGCCAGCCCGACTATCCTTAAGCAAAGGAAAGGGCAGGCTCCCGAAAACTCTCTGGTGATAGTTTTAAAGGGTATCGAAGTGGTTATCCCGATGCAGAGCATGGTGGATATCGAGGCTGAAAAGAAACGGGCTCAAAAAGAAATTGACCAGTTCCAGAACGAGGTTATCCGTCTTGAAGACAGGTTAAAGGACGAGGCCTTTTTATCTAAAGCCCCGGCAGCCGTTATCGAAAAGGAAAGAGCCAACCTGGCGGCTAAAACGGATAAACTGGAAAAACTCAGGGCACACTTTGCTAATCTGGAATCATAATCGGGAATAAACTTGGGTAAAAGAGCGGAAACTATCACCAACCGAGATTAATAAGAACCGGAATAAATAAAAAAGCCGCCCTCCGAAAAGAGCGGCTTAAATTTATAACTATTAAATGTGTTTTAGCCCGATATTAAGACTGTTACTTTTTCGGATAGAAAATAAGTAAAGCGATAGCGAAGACGGCATTCAAAATCATTTCGAACCAGACCTGCCCGATCTCGACATAGCCCTGCCAGAGCGAATATAGCGGACCTATCACTAACAAGCTGGTCCACAATATGGCAAACCTGATAGCATTTATATTGCGCAGCGGGTCGAGAACGGTCATTATAAACCAGACGCCGGCGGAAATAAAGGCACTGCCGATAATAGCCATAAGATAGGACATGCTATCGGTCAACACTTCGAAATTGTATAAACTGGCTATCCTGTCGGGTGCAACAAGAAGAACAATCCCTTCTGCTATATATATAGCACCGGCAATGATTAAGGTTGCTTTGATGTTTCGCATTTTTCCCTCCTGATTTACACCCCTATTTAATAGTTATATTAACCGATTTGCTGGCAATTCTGGCATAATATGGACTGTTGTGTCAATAGAAAGTTAACATAAGAATGTGCCCGCGTTCTACAGGCTGGTTATATTATATTTATTTTTACTTTTGAGCCAGGTAATTGCCTTTTTGGTATCGCTGGCGATGCGGGCTTTATCGCAGGTTCTCAGGCGGTATTTGAATAGCCAGTAGGTAAACTTTTTAAGGACTGCAAGGTCTATAGAACACTGTTGCGGAAAGCCTTTTTCCCGACTGAATATCTTGAGCAGATTATGTTGCGTACAATCGTATATACGCCGGTAAGCCTCATCGGTTATGCTGTCTTCATTGCCGGAGTTGAACGACCTCTCCTTGCGTATCTCGTCCTCAACCACCTGTAATAAGGCTTCCTCTACGGTAATACCATAAAAGAAATTTAAATATTGCTGGTATTTCCGGCTGCCGATGAGCTGTTTAAATTCATCGGTATCGAGTTTAAGCGGCGGTTCTCCGTTAAAAAGCAGCGCCTGTTTTTCGTCCTGCGGGATAGACTCATCGACTGTCTGGCAAAGGCGTTCGGCAAGCAATAACCAGTCGAACACTTCACCGTCGATGATATATTTATATTGGCGGTTTCCTAAAGTTTCCTCGGGAATTTGCCATATATTAATGGCTTCCAGCAGGGATATATACCAGTGCTTGCCCGAAGCGATGGCATCTTTCAGATGTCTTATTGCCTCTTCTTCTGCCGGTGCGGGATGATTGGGATTAGTGTTCATCTTTGTGTAACTATCCATATTTATTATTTCATCGATAGCTACGGCTTTATTTCCCGCAGCACTTCTTGAACTTCTTGCCGCTACCGCAGGGGCAGGGGTCGTTTCTGCCGATAGTTTTACCCTGCACTTTGGGTAGTTTCTGTTTGCCACCCCCGTCATCTTCTCCTGTAGCCTTTGCCATCACATTAACCGGTTTGGGTGGAGGGGCGCCTTTCTTGATGACTACATGGAAAATGGTATGCACCACATCGTACTGTATGGAAGCCATCAAGTCCTCGAACATCTCGTGGCTCTTGCGTTTATAAGCTACCAGTGGGTCTCTTTGCGCCATAGCCTGCAAGCCGATGCCCTGTCGCATATACTCCATTGCCGTCAGGTGTTCCACCCATGATGAATCTATCGTTCGTAACATTACAAATCGTTCCAGTAATCTCATAGCTACCGGGGTCATTTCTTCTTCACGCTTATTATAGAGGTCT